>DATNET010000287.1:0-14247 GCA_035606745.1 Tepidiformaceae bacterium | reverse complement strand
GTCGCGCGCGCGTCCTGGACGCGGCCATCCGCGCTGCCGGTTCCGTTAAAGAAGGCGATGTCCCCGAGTGGGACACCGACGAGGGCGTCCGCGAGTGGCGCCGAACGCTATGGTCCGGGAGCGAACGAACCAGGCAATTGGAAGAATGGTATCGGGAGCGTGAGCTGGCAGAAGCTCCCGCGACACCGTCGTGACCCGATACCTCCTCGACACCAACGTCCTGATCCGCCATTGGAGACGCGAGTCTCCGGCGACGCAACTGGTGACTGAGTTAGCCGCCCGTGGCGACGATCTTTGGGTGTGTTCTGTCAACATTGCCGAGTTCTACGCTGGCGCACGGCTTGGCGAGCGGCCAGAGTTCGATGACTTTCTTTCGACGCTTGAATGCACTGCCGTGACCCGCGCAGACGGCGTACAGGCAGGGCAGTGGCGGCATGACTACGCGCGGCGGGGCATGCAGATCACGCTCGGAGACGCACTCGTGGCGGCCGTAGTGCAGCGCGTTGGAGCGACACTCGTGACCGAAAACGTCAAGGACTTTCCCATGCCCGGCCTCAATCTGCTCGATCCGCGCAGCCGCTAGCCAACCGGCGCCACAGCTACGGAACGTCGCCACTCGCGCTGTTACGGCCTTGTGACGACGTTCCCCCAAGTGTTAGGCCTTCTTCCACACCCGTTCGATAGGTTCGTACCAGCCAAAGTGGAGGTACGCCTATGGCTCGAGTAGAAAAGTCCATCGATGTCCACGTCCCCGTCGAAACGGCCTACAACCAGTGGACGCAGTTCGAGGAATTTCCCAAATTCATGGAAGGCGTCCGCTCGGTCAAGCAGCTCGGCGACCGCCGCCTCCAGTGGGAGGCGAATGTCGGTGGCCGCGACAAGGTCTGGCAGGCCGAAATCAAAGAGCAGGTCCCAGACCAACGCATCATCTGGCGCAGCGTTGAAGGCGATGAGAACGCCGGCGTCGTCAAGTTCGAACCGCTGCGCGATGGTATCGGCAGCCGCGTATCGCTCCAGATGAGCTACGACCCGGATGGTTTCCTGGAAAACGCCGGCGATGCCCTTGGCTTCATGTCCCGCCGCGTCCAGGGCGACCTGGAACGCTTCAAGGACTTCATCGAAAGCCGCGGCATGGAAACCGGCGCCTACCGCGAGACGCTCGCCAATCCCGCCGCACCGGATGGATTCACCCGCGGCGCGCCAGCTCAGACAGGCGCCGCAAGAGAGGACTAGTAGCATGGACAAGTGTGCACATGGCCCGTGCAACTGCACCGAAACCTCGGTTCAGCGCGCCGGACGACAGTTCTGCAGCGACCAATGCGCCGCTGCCGACCAATCCTCTCCAGGCTCCAGCAGTTGCAACTGCGCCCACCCGGGCTGTTCCCAGTGAGTGGCCCGGCCAGCTAGCGACTCAGAGCCTCGCCTACGGGCGAGGCTCTCCTAACTTTTGGCCCCTGCACCGTCGCCGGTCCGAGGAGTTGTTATGCCTGCCGTTCGAAAGTTCATGACTGTCAACCCCGTCAGCGTTGATATCGACCAGTCGATCGTCGCCGCTGCTCGCTTGATGCGAGACCACGATGTCGGCATCCTGCCGGTTACCAGCAACGGCGAACTCGTTGGGGTCGTGACCGACCGCGATATCGTTGTGCGCGCCATCGCGGCTGGCCAATTCGACACACCGGTGAAGGCCGCCGTGACCGGCGGCATCGCCTCGCTCGCGCCCGACGACGATGAGCGCCAGGCCGCCGTCTTGATGTCGGAGCACGACGTTCGCCGTCTCCCGGTGGCGGATGGCGGCCGGCTCGTCGGCATGGTTTCGATTGGCGATGTCGCTGCCCGCGCCGACCCTGCGCTTGCCGGACGAATCCTCCGGAACACAGGCCCCGACCGGCTGTCGGGAGGCGCGGCGCTGGGACGCGAAACCGTGTTCGAGCCTGACAGCGCCGATGCCATCAACGAGCACTACGGTACGTTCGGGGAGCCGACGGAGCCCAACGAAGAGAGCCGCCTTGAAGGCGATGAGAGTGAGCGCTTCGACATCGACCAGTTCGTCCCGGACGGGCTGACCGACGAAGCCAACATTGAGGACCCGGCAGACGGCTGAGCACGTGTCGAGATCTAGTCAGCGATGACCGTCACAGGCTTGCCCGCTGCGCCCGCCCCAACATGGCGGCCGTCTAGCGCCTCGTTCGTTTTCTTGTCGTTGATGAACAGCGCGAGGACGAGCGGGATCAGCATGAACGCGGCGGTCAGGAAGAACGTGTCCTGGTACGCGGACTGGATGGCGTGCGTCGATGCCGGCCCGGCTGCCCCCGCGATGCTGTGCGCATGCGTCCGGGTAATGAGGATGGTGGCCAACAACGCAACGCCGAACGACCCGGCCACCTGCCGTAGCGTGTTATAGAGGGAGGAGGCCGGGCCCTGCTTCGAATTCTCGAGTGGGCCATAGATGATCGTCTGCGCGGCCACCATGGCGAACGAGAACGGCAGGCTGCGGAGGAGCAGCAGCACGACGATCACCCACGCCGGCGTGGTCGCGCCCACGAAGCCGAACGGCACCAGCACGACAAAGCTCAGCGCGAACCCCATGAGCAGCATTCTGCGCGGACCCATCTTCGTGTACAGGCGGCTCGCGAACGGGATCACCGCCGCGGTCCCGATCGCTGCCGGCCCCTGGATCAGCCCCGCCTCAAACGGCGAGCGACCCTGGAACTCCTGCAAGAACAGTGTCAGGACGAACGCCGCGCCACCGAAGATCGCAAACGCTGGCATCACCATCCCGTTGCCCAGCGAAAACAGCGGACGCTTCAACAGCGTGAGGTCGATGAGCGGCGGATGTGCGCGCAGCTCTACGATCGTGAACAGCGCGCCCGTCGCGATGCCGGCGAGGCCAAAGCCGATCACGCGCGAGTCGCCCCAGCCAGCCGTTGCCGCCTCCGAAAGCGCGTAGAGCACCATCGCCGCCGCACCGCCCCCAAGAAACAACCCAAGCACGTCGAACCCTTCGGTCGCGTACGACTCTTTGTGCTCTTCCAGGTACTTGAGCCCGAACAGGAAGCCCGTAATACCGATGGGCAGGTTGATGTAGAAGATCCACCGCCAGCTCACATATTCGACGAGGTAGCCACCGATGACTGGCCCTAACGCCGGCGCCAGGATGATCGGCACCGAAATGATGGCCGAGGCCTTCGCTCGCTCCGCGCCCGGGAATTCGCGCGAAAGCATGGCCGTCCCCACCGGCGTCATCATCCCGCCCCCCATGCCCTGCAGGAATCGGAAGAAGATGAGCTGGTCCAGGCTGCGCGCCTGGCCGCAGAGCGCGGAGGCAACGACAAAGATGAGGATCGCTGTGAGAAACGCGCGCTTCGTCCCAAACCGGTCCGAAAGGAAGCCCGCAGCCGGGATGAACACGGCAAGGCTGAGAAGATAGCCGGTGATCGTCCATTCCACGGCCGAGGTGTTCGAATGAAACTCGCGTGCGAGGTCCGGCACGGCGACGTTCACGACGGTCGAGTCCATGAGGTCCATGAACATCCCGAAGATGAACACGATGGCGACCAGGTACTTGTACTGGATCCGGCCGATCATGAGCCTACCGCCCGGTGGCTAAAGCGATGATCAGCTTCAAGCAACAGGGTCCACCAGCGCGACGCGGAAGAATGCGTCGGTCGAGGCGCGGCGCGCCGTCTCGTCGCCGAGTTCATGGCGCAGCTGTTGATACGTGGTGAATAGTCCCATGAGCAGCGCCGTAAGGAACGGGATGGGGACATCGCGGCGGACCACCCCTGCCTCCGCAGCGCGCGTAAATAGGCGGGCCATCCGCTCGTGCATCTCGCTCGACCGATCTTCGTGGCTGGTGTGCTGCTTAAGCATGTCCAGCAGGTCGCCGTGCATTTCCGCCATGTCCCACCCGCCCTGGAGAAGCAGTTGAAGCCCCTCGAGCGGCGACGTCGCTTCCTCGGCGCGTTGCATCAGCGCGTTCGCTTCATCCACGCATTCGCCCACGATTGCCGCCATCAGGTCGTCGCGGTTGGCGAAATTGCGGTAAACGGTGCCCATGCCCACGCCGGCACGTTCGGCGATTTCGCGGATCTCCGCGCCCGCCCCTCGTTCTGCGAACACGGCCCGCGCGGCGCGCACGACGCGATCGCGGTTTGCCCGGGCATCTGCGCGCTCGCCGACGTGGGTCATCTCGGGCTCCTCGGGAGAGTTACCGCACCGTCACCGCGATGTGACATGCGGAAGTGGAACTCCAGTTCCAAATCTAACCCGATGGACGGCTTCGGGCAACATTTCAAGGTTTCGTGCCTCGCTCCCGCGAGGCTAGCCCGCGATCCTTAACGAGTTTCTATCACACCAGGCGCCCCGCACCCTCCGTTGCATGTCGAATATGGCCTTCAGTTCCTATCGTGACGCGACGATGATCGAGTAGGCGGAAGAGCGAAGCGTCCTCTCGGTTCAGCAAACACCGCCAGTCTACTAATGGACCGGTGTCCGGATGACCGACCACCACGCCCGTCGCCACCTCCGCGTCTTGCTCGTCGAGGATTCGAGCGACGACGAAGAACTCCTGCGACGCGAGCTTGTCCGCAGTGGATTCGAACTCGAAATGGTCCGGGTCCAGACCGAATCGGAGATGGCCGCAGCCATCGATGCGCAGACGTGGGACATCGTCCTCGCCGACTACAGCCTCCCGCAATTCGATGCCCCGGCCGCCCTCCGGGTGTTGCAGGAGCGGGAACTCGAAATCCCGCTGCTCATCGTTTCCGGCAGCGTCGCCGAAGGCACCGCCGTCTCAACGCTTGAAGCCGGCGCACACGACTTCATCTCCAAAGGGAACTGGGCCCGGCTTCGACCAGCGATCGAACGTGAGCTCCGCGATGCCACGGAGCGTGCCAGCGGCAGGCGAGCCGAGGCGCTCTGGAAAGAGAGCGATGAGCGCTTCGCGACAGCGTTCGAATTCAGCCCAAACGCCATGGCCGTGCTCGATGAGCATGGCCGCTTCCTTGAAGTGAACGCCGCCTTCGTCCAGCTCACGGGCTACGAACGCGAAGAAGCGATGGGCAAGTCGTCATCGGAACTTGGCCTCGTCGACCCTCGCGCGGCGCGGGGTGGTGCACCCGCTCAGACCAACCCCAAACGCTGGCGCGAGGAAGAGGTCACCATCCGCACTCGCACGGGAGCGCTCCGCACGGGCATCCGCTCCGTCGCACTCGTCAAATTCGACCGTCAGCGGTGCATCCTCGTGAGTTTTGCCGACATCACGCTTCGCAAGGCGGCGGAACTCGCCCTCGCTGAGTCCCACCGCGAACTCGGCGAAGCGTATGAGACCACGCTCACCGGCTGGGCCCGCGCGCTCGAACTTCGCGACGCCGAAACCCAGGGCCATAGTGCGCGCGTCACCGAGCTGACCGTCCGAATGGCCCGAGCGGCCGGCATGGACGATGCCCAATTGCTGCACGTCCGCCGCGGTGCGCTGCTCCACGACATCGGCAAGATGGCCATCCCCGACGCGATCCTGCTAAAACCCGGCCCCCTCTCGGAGGACGAGTGGGAGACGATGCGCCGGCACCCGCAATACGCCTACGACATGCTCCTGCCGATCACCTTCCTCGCATCCGCCCTCTCCATCCCCCTTTGCCACCACGAGCGCTGGGATGGCACGGGCTATCCGCGCGGCCTCCACGGCGAAGACATCCCCATCGAGGCGCGATTGTTCGCCGTCGTCGATGTCTGGGATGCGCTCAGCTCCGTGCGGCCGTACAAGGACGCCTGGCCGCAGGATCGCGTCCTCGCCCACATCCGCCAACTATCCGGCTCGCATTTCGACCCGGCGGCCGTCGTGCTTTTCGAACAATCAATCCAACAGCTCACTGCGGCTGCGTGAGGCAAACAATGGAACGCGTTCTCTGGGTCGACGATGATGGCGACTTTCTGTTCCTTGTCCGGCGCGTGCTCGAACGCCGCTTTAGCCTGGACATCTGTACCGATGCTCGAGAGGCGCTCGGCTGGATCGCGGCGGGCCGCTCCTTCGCGGTCGTCGTCTCCGACATGCGCATGCCCGGCATGGACGGGCGGGAGTTCCTCGGCCGCCTGAACCAGCTTGGCGACCCGGCCGTCCGAGTCATGCTGACGGGGTCGGACGACCAGGCCATCGCCCAGGCTGCCATCAATGAAGGACGCGTCTTTCGTTTCCTCACCAAGTCCGCATCGCCGGACGAAATGCTGGCAGTGGTCGACGCCGCCATGGAGCACTTCCTCGCCCAGCGCGCCGAGCGAAGAGTTCTTGAAAGCACGCTCGTCGGCGCCGTCAAAGCCCTCATGGAGGTCCTCGCACTCACGCAGCCGGCAGCCTTCAGCCGTGCCGAACGCATCCGTAGCCTCGCGACCCAGCTCAGCCGCGAACTCGGCGTATGGGATTGGCAGATCGAACTGGCCGCGCTGCTTTCCCAACTCGGATGCGTCGCGGTCCCCCAAAAGACCATGGACCGCGTCGTCAATGGCCGCGAACTCGACGCCGAAGAGCAACGCACATTCGATGCCCACCCCACGGTCGGCAGCGACCTCCTTGGCAAAATCCCGCGACTCGACGGCGTCGCCGAAATCGTCCGTTACCAGCATCACCAGTTCGGCGAACGCGCCTGGCCGGCCGACAGCACGGTGTCGAACGATATCCCGATCGGCAGCCGGATCCTCAAGGCCGTCGTAGATTTCGACCGCCTGTGCTCCGCGGGCGTGTCGGCCGAATCAGCCCTTGTGCGCATGGCTTCCCGGCCCGGCTGGTACAACCCCGATGTCCTGCAAGCGTTCGGCCGCCTCAAGCAGCTGCGTGGCGCGGAGAAGGTGCGCACGGTGAACCCATCCGACCTTGAGCCCGGCATGGTGCTTTCGGAAGACCTCACCGGCCGCGATGGCACGATCGTGGCGTTTCGCCGCCAACCGGTGACGCTCGCCCTGAAGTGGCGCCTCCGAAACGACTTCGATGGTGGGGACGGCGCCCCGGGAGTGAAGGTGTTCGATGCCGCATAACCCCCTGAACGCTCTGCTCAATCCGCCGATCGCCACCGGCCTTGCCGGTGCACCATCTGTTCGCACCCTTAGGGTTTTCTCGCATTTCTCGTCCGCGAATCGAGGCGTAGCGTCGTGACCACTTCATCCGCGCCCGGCAAAATGAGCGCGCCGGCCCGCACTCGGGGCACGCGCACGGCCACGCCCCACGGCTCGACGCCCGTAGGGACCGAAGCTCTGAGCGGCGCCGGAGGTACTCGGCACATGCTCGCCAGGCTCTCCAGTCTTCGCCTGCGATTGGTCCTCCTCGTCCTGCTCGCGTTGCTTCCCGCCGCGGCCGTCATCTACTACTCCGCCGCCGACCGCCGTGCCGATAGCGGAGACCGCGTCCGCACGCAGACGCTCCAACTCGCGACCAACGCTGCCGCCGATTACAACCGTTCGGTCGAATCCACCCGCGAATTCCTGCTCCCCATCGGCCAACTCCTCGGCCTGCTGAGCAACCTCAACACGCTCACCGAGCCGGCCTGCGCACCGACCTTCAAGAAGCTCATCGGCAGCGACGCGCGGGTCCTCTCGCTCAGCCTCGCCCTGCCCGATGGCACCGTGCTCTGCGGCAACGCACCCGGCGCATCCCCGAATGGAAGTGTTGCCAACCAGCAGTTCTTCAAGGACGCAATCAGCCGCCGTGACCTTGCCGTGAGTGGCCTCACCACCGACATGCCGACCGGCCAACAGACCATCGATGTCGCCTATCCCATCCTCGGCCCGGATGGCAGCCTGCGTGGCGTCATCTTCGCCGGCCTGGACCTCCTCGCGCTCAGCAAGGACGTCGGCGCGAGACAGTTGCCCACCGGCTCGTTCGTTACCCTCCGGAACCAGGCCGGGACGATCCTCGCGCGCTACCCAGACCCGGAGAAATGGGTCGGACACCAGGCCGGCTCGTCGTCGCAACCGGGAGCGGCGTTGGCGGCGGCCACCACGAGCAATGGCACCAGCCTCGATGGCACGAGCGTCCTCTACGCCTCCGCGGCCGTGCCCCAACTTTCTTCGGCAGGTGGCCCCGTATCCGATCTGCAGGGCATGGTGGCCTCGGTTGGCATCCCCCAATCGGTCGCCTACGCCGGCCTCGATAGCCGGCTGCGCTACGATCTCCTTGCCCTGCTCGGAGTCGCGATTCTCGCCGCCGCGGCCGCGTGGTTTGGAAGCGGTCTCATCCTTCGCAAGCTGAGCGCCTACGTGCGCGTGGCGAACCGCTTCGCCGCTGGCGACCTCACCGCGCGTGCCGGCCCAACCTACCCGCGCAACGAACTCGGCGCCCTCGGCCAGGCGTTCGATGAGATGGCCACCGCGATGGGCCAGCGCGAACGCGAGATCCGCACGCTTAACGAAGGGCTGGAACAACGCGTTGCTGAGCGCACGGCCGAACTCGAGGCAGCGAACCAGGAACTGGAATCGTTCAGCTACTCGGTCTCCCACGACCTGCGCGCACCGCTTCGCTCAATCGATGGCTTCTCCCGCATCCTCCTGGAGGAGCACAGCGACGAGCTCACCGAAGAAAGCCAGGGCCTCTTTGAGCGCGTGCGCAATAGCGCCCAGCACATGGGCCAGCTCGTCGATGGCCTGCTCACGTTCTCCCGGCTTGGCCGCCGCTCCATCACGCGGAGCGCCGTCGACATGAAGCAGATCGCGGAAGAGACCTACGAGTCCCTGGTGGCCGGCCTGCCCCCCGGTTCCGAGGCGCGGCACATCGAATTCACGCTGGGCGAGCTGCCCGCCTGCGAGGGCGATCCCGGCCTGCTCCGGCATGTGTTCACCAACCTCTTTGAAAATGCGCTCAAATTCACGAAGTTCCGCGAGGTCGCCACGATCGAAGTAGGCACCCTCGATGCCGGGCAGGCCCAGCCTCCCTCCGCGGCCACGGTGAGCAATCCCGGCGCCGCCATCGACCCCACCGCCGCGTCGCCGAAGACATCCACGCGACCCGTGTATTATGTGCGTGACAACGGCGCCGGCTTCGACATGCGTTATGCGGACAAGCTGTTCGGCGTCTTCCAGCGCCTTCACCGCCCTGAACAATTCGAAGGCACCGGCGTCGGGCTCGCGATCGTCCAGCGCATCATCCACCGCCACGGGGGCCAGGTCTGGGCGGAATCGACTCCCGACGTCGGCACGACGTTCTTCTTTACCATCGGCGCAGGAGAGATTCATGCGGAATGAGGTCGAAATCCTCCTTGTAGAGGACAACCCCGACGATGCGGAGCTGGCTCTCCATTCCTTCCGCCGGCACAAAGTTGCCAACAGCGTCCACCACGCCCGCGACGGTGTTGAAGCGCTCGATTTCGTCTTCTGCCGCGGCGCCCACGCTGACCGCTCGATAGATGACATCCCCAAAGTCATCCTCCTGGACCTCAAGCTCCCGCTCGTCGATGGCATCCAGGTCCTGCGCGAAATTAAAGCCGACCCCCGCACTCGTAACATTCCCGTGGTCGCCCTCACCTCCTCGCGCGAAGACCGCGACATCCAGGAGTGCTACGACCTCGGCGTGAACAGCTACATCGTCAAGCCTGTCGATTTCGAACAGTTTACCGAGGCGATTCGCCAGCTCGGCCTCTACTGGATGGTGCTGAACCAACGGCCTGCATAGGGAGCGAAACATGACGGTGCCGCTGCGCGCGCTCATCCTCGAAGACAACGATGCCGATGTCGAACTCATGCTCCGTGAACTGCGGCGCGAGGGCTTCGATATCGCGCCGCGCGTGGTCCAGGAGCGGCCTCACTTTGTTGCCGCGCTCGAGCCCGGCTTGGACATCATCCTCGTCGATTTCAACCTTCCCCAATACGATGCGATAGAGGCGCTGCGCGACCTCGCCGCAGCCGACATCGTCGTCCCCGCCATCGTGGTCACCGGGAGCCTCAGCGATGAAGCAGCGGTGCGCTGCATGCAAGAAGGCGCGGCCGATTACCTCATGAAAGACCGCCTCGCCCGCCTCGGGCCGGCGGTCACCCGCGCGATCCGGGAACGCGACCTGCGCGCCGAAAACCGCCGCGCCGAACTCGCCGAGCGACAGACGCGGCAACGCCTGCAGGCCATCTTCAGCAGCAGCCGCGAGGCCATCTTTGTCGCCGACAGCAGCGGCCGCTACCTCGATGTGAACCCCGCCGCCGAGAAGCTGACGGGCTACGCCCGCGACGAACTCCTCACGCTCTCCGTCCACGATGTCACTGCCAAAACCGCGAGCTTCGACCCAGCTGAACGCTGGGCCACGTTCGTCAACGATGGTTCCCAGAGCGGGGAATGCATCCTCCTCGCGCGCGATGGCACGTTGCCCCTGGCCGAATACCAGGCCGTCGCCAACATCGTCGAGGGCGTCCATCTCTCGGTGATGCGCGACATAACGCAGCGCAAAAACACGGAGGAGGCCCTCCTCAGCGCCCAAAAGCTGGAAAGCCTCGGCGTCCTCGCCGGCGGCGTCGCCCACGATTTCAACAACCTCCTCGTCGCGATACTCGGCAACGCCGATATGGCCCTCGCCGAGCTGCCCGCGGAAGCTCCCGCGATTGACGCCATTCGCCAGATCAAAGTCGCCGCCCGGCGCTCCGCCGACCTCGCCCGGCAGATGCTCGCCCTCTCCGGGCGTGGCCGCTTCGTCACCGAGCGCATCGACCTCAACGGCCTCGTCCAGGAGATGACCCACCTGCTCGCCGCCTCCATCGGACGCGGCGTGACCATCCGCTATCAGCTCGCGCCCTCCGTCCTCACGGTGGAGGCCGACGCGACCCAGCTCCGCCAGATCGTCATGAACCTCGTCGTCAATGCTTCCGACGCCATCGGCACCGCGACGGGCGCCATCAACGTCATTACAGGTGTCATGCACCTCGACCGCCGCTACCTCACGGAGACGTTCCTTGCCCCGGATCTGCCGGAGGGTGACTACGTCTTTCTCGAAGTGGCTGATACCGGCAGTGGCATGGATGCCGAGACGCAGAAGAAAATTTTCGACCCGTTTTTTACGACCAAGTTCGCTGGACGCGGCCTCGGTCTCTCAGCCGTGCTCGGCATCCTTCGTTCGCACCGCGGCACGATAAAGGTCTACAGCGAACCATCGCGCGGCACGACCTTCAAAGTGCTCCTTCCCGCAATCGAGGTCGACACGGTCGCCGCGGAGGAAGATACGAGCGCCAACCGCGATTGGTTCGGCCGTGGCACCGTGCTCGTCGTGGACGACGATCGCTCCGTCCGTCACGTCGCCGCGCGCGCCCTTGAACGCTTCGGCTTCGATGTGCTGCTCGCGAACGATGGCCACGAGGCGGTCGCGATCTACGAAGAGCACCTCGATGCCATCTGCCTCGTGCTGCTCGATATGACGATGCCGTACCTCACCGGCGAAGAGACGTTCCGGGAGCTGCGCCGGATCAATCCGGACGCCCGCGTTGTCATCATGACCGGCTACACAGAGCAGGACACCGTTGGGCGCTTCGCCGGCAAAGGCCTCGCCGGCTTCGTCCAAAAGCCGTTCGAACTAACAACCCTCCGCGCCACTCTCCGCGAAGCCCTCGAATCGTAGACCCAGGCCGCAACCACTCGGGGCGCTGGCACCAAAGCGAGCTTGCTGGCTCGGACGCTTGCGCCAAAGCGAGCTTGCTGCCTCAGGTCTTGTGCCAAAAGCGATCTCGCTCACCCGGGCGCTGGCACCAAAGCGAGCTTGCTAGCTCGGACGCTTGCGCCAAGCGAGCTTGCTCGCTCAGGTCTCTCGTCTTTCGTCTCTCGTCTCTAAACCTCTCGCCCGCGCATCCGGTCGCGCGGGCCCGGCTTGGCGGTAAGGATGTCGAGGATCCACTGCCAGTAGTGCGCCAACACGTATTGGCCGCCAAGCGCCCCGGCCACCGCGATCCCGACAATCACCCAGCCCCACGCCGTTACCTGGCTGAAATCGAAGAAGCTGCGCAACCAGGGCGTGTAGATGGTGAGAAGGAGCCCGCAGATGAGCGTGGCGCCAAGCAACGTCGTGAGCACCGGCCGCGTAAGGCTTCGCCACGATGCCCCTTCGAAGCCGAGAATCTCCACCACGAAGAACACCCCAGTAATCCCCAAAGTCATCGAAACCAGCGTCCGCGCTTCCTGGGTGCCATGCCCAATCACACCTTCCACGAGCAGGTTCACGAGGATCGCCGAAACCGCCAGCGCAAGCGACGCCGGCAGCGTCCACCGCAGCACGTTGCGGGTGAAGTCCTTCCCCGCATCCGGTGGCGGGATGCTGACCGAAATGAACACGGCGGGGATGCCGAGCGCCAGCAGCGCTGTCACCGAACCCTGCCGTGGCAGGAACGGGAACTCCAGCCCGAGCATGTTCGTCGCGACGATCAGCAAGAACGCGTAGAGGCTCTTCGCCAGGAACAGTTTGCTCAGCCGGGCGCTGTTGCCGAGCACCGCCGTCGCCTCCTTTACACCCTTAATAAGGGCAGCGAAGGAGTCGTCGAGCAGCACGATCCCGGCCACCGCCCGCGCTGTGGACGTGCCCGAAGCCATCGCCACCGCGACATCCGCAGCGCGCAGCGCCTGTACATCGTTGGCGCCATCGCCCACCATCGCCACGAAGTGCCCATCATCGCGTAAGCCGCCGACGATGCGCGCCTTGAGCGCTGGCGTTATCCGCCCGAAGACGCTGTTTTGGTCCACCGCATCCCGGAATGCGTTCCCTTCAAGGTCGTCCAATTCGGCCCCCGCGATCACGCCGCCCTTGAGCTTGATCCCGAGCTGTCCCAACAGCGCCCCCACCGTGTGCGGGTTGTCGCCGCTAATCAGCTTCGGCTCGATCCCGAGCTTGTCCATCATCGCGAACGCCGAACGTACTTCCGGCCGCAACACATCGCCGATCGTGAGCAACGCCAACGGCCGCACGCCGCTCATCGAGACACCGAATTCCGGCAGTGACGCCGCTTCGGCGAATACCACGCCGCGCAGGCCGTCGTCCGCCGCTTTTTCGTAAATGCCCTGCAGGCCGCTGTCTGGGTCTTCGGTCGGGCCGGTCGTCGTGCCGCCCGCCAGCGGCAACACCGTCTCCGGTGCGCCGAGCATGAACACGCGCGTTTCGCCGTTCCGCTCGAACTTCATCGCGCTCCAGCGCCGCTCCGAATTGAACGGCACGCCTCCCAATGGCCGGGCGCCGTTGCTCTTCCCGCCGAGCGCCTCCGCCAGTGCGCCCGCCGTTTTACTTTCGTTGGCGCTGGCCTTGACGAACGCTCCCAGCCAGCCCTCGTACACCTCCATCCCCTCGACCCAGTGCACCGCGTCGAAGCTCAACCGGTTGGCCGTAATCGTCCCCGTCTTGTCGAGGCAAATCACGTCGAGGTAGTTGAGCGCCTCGACCGCGTTGATGTCCTGCACGATTGCCCCCGCGCGCGACACCCGTACCGCACCCACCGCGAACGCCACCGTCATGCCCAGCAACAGCCCCGTCGGCACCACCGTCGTCACGGTCGCCGTCGTCGCGCGGATCGCCTCGCCCACACCGCGGTCCTGCACGTTGTAGGAGATCAGCAGCATCAGCGCGAGCAGCCCGGTCACGGTCAGCAGGATGCGTAGCAGCCGGTTGAAGCGGATCTGCAGCGGTGAAGCGCGTCGCACGAGCTCCCGCGCATCCGCTGTGAGCTTGACCGCATACGCGTTCACGCCTACCTGTTCGGCGATGTAGTAGCAGTCTCCGGCGGTACAAAAGCTGCCGCTGCGCAGTTCGCTGCCTGGCCCACGCTGCACCGATTCCGATTCGCCGGTCAGCAGTGACTCATCGATCTCAGCGGTGTTCGCGACAACCTTGCCGTCCGCCACCACCTGATCGCCCTGTTTCAGATGCACGAGGTCGCCCTGGACGATGTGCTCTGCCAGGATCGGCATTTCCTGCCCATCCCTCACGACGGTCGCCTGCGGCGCCGTCAGCGCCACCAGCTCACGCAGCGTCCGCGTCGCCCGCAGCTCCTGGTACGTCGAAACAGCCACGTTCGCGACGACGACGACCCCGACGAATAACCCATCGCGAAATTCCCCGGCAAGGAACAGCGCAACGATGAGCGACCCAAGGACGATGTTGAAAAACGTCAGCACGTTCGACCGGATGACATCGCCATCCGTCCGCTGCCGCGTCGTGTCGACGTTCGAAAGCCCGGCCTCCGCTCGAGAGCGAGCCTCCGCGGTCGTCAGCCCTCCTTGCGGTGGCGCGGGCGGCCGCGGCGGCGGAGGGG
>DATNET010000283.1:0-5358 GCA_035606745.1 Tepidiformaceae bacterium | reverse complement strand
TGCCGGCCCCGAACCGGCGTACGACACCAACGCGAAGATCAATCCACCGCTCCGCACAGAGGCCGACCGCCAGGCGTTGCTACGTGGCCTGCGCGACGGCATCATCGACGCCATCGCCACCGACCATGCGCCCCACGCCCGCGAGGACAAGCTCTGCGAATTCGACGACGCCGCGCCCGGAATTAGCTGCATCGAAACAGCACTTGCGACCGTGCTGACCCTCGTCCAACGCGGAGAGCTCGAACTGGTGCCAGCCCTCCGCGCGCTCACCGCCGGGCCGGCAAACGCGTTCAACCTCACGGCCCGCGTGCCGTCCATTGGGTCGCTTGCCCCCGGCTCACCGGGAGACATTGTCGTCTTCGACCCGCTGGCGAAATGGACGGTCGACCCGTCGCGCTTCGCCTCCAGGGGCAAGAACACGCCACTCACCGGCTTGGAGCTCACGGGCGAGGTCCGCGCCGTGCTTCGGGCTGGCATCCTCGCCTTCGAACAGGAGCCCGCTCATGTCTGACGCAACGCGCGAAGCACTTCTGGTGCTCGCGGATGGGACGAACTTCCCCGGGCAGGCGCTTGGCGCCCGCCGCCGCGCCGACGGAGAGGTCGTCTTCAATACCTCCATGACCGGCTACCAGGAGATGCTTACCGACCCCTCCTACGCCGGCCAGCTGCTGACGCTGACCTATCCACTGATCGGCAACTACGGGATGGACGACACGGTCGAAGAATCGGCCAAAATTCAGCCCTCCGGGCTCATCGTGCACGAGGCAGCCCGATTTCCCAGCCACCTCCGTTCTCGCTCGACGCTCTCCGACTACCTGGAAGCTCGGAACGTTGTCGCCCTCGAAGGTGTGGATACGCGCGCCGTGACGCGTGCAATCCGGCGCCACGGCGTCATGCTCGGCACGATCACCTCAGACGAAACAGCGGACCAGGCCCTCGCCCGCCTCCGCGCCCTGCCCGCGTACGACGGCGTCGATTGGGTCGCGACCGTTACTACCGGCCAATCCTACGACTGGAATGATGCCTCAGCCGGCCTGCGCCGCATCGCCCTCCTCGATGGCGGTGTGAAGCGCAACATCATGCGCTCGCTCGTCAGCCGGGGCTGCGCCGTACGCGTCTTCCCCGCACACGTCACAGCCGCAGAACTGCTCGCCATGAACCCCGACGGCATCGTCCTTTCGCCCGGCCCCGGCGACCCAAGGCTGCTCGACAGCATCGTCGATGAAACCCTCCAGCTCATCGGCAAACGGCCCCTGCTGGGCATCTGCCTTGGGCATCAGGTGGTCGCCCGGGCGCTCGGCGCCGGTACCTACAAGCTCCCCTTTGGGCATCGCGGTGGCAACCATCCCGTGCGAGATACCCGTACCGGCCACGTCACTATCACCGCCCAGAACCACGGCTACGCCGTCGACGCCGATGGGCTGAATGCAGACGCCTACGTGAGCCACGTCAACGTCAACGACCAGACCGTCGAAGGCCTCGCACTGCGAAGCGAACCCGTCCTGACCATCCAGTATCATTCGGAAGCCTGTCCCGGCCCGCTCGACAATGGGGCCATCTTCGACCGCTTCATTGAGTTCATCGACGAAGGCGTGGCTGCCGCAGGACGGAGGAATTCGCATGAGAGCAAATGAAGTGCGCCGCGCCGCCGCCACCGACGCGGAGTCGATTGCCGACATCGTCCGCGCCCTCGGCAACGAGAACATCGGCCTGCCCGCAGGCTTCACCGCAGAGCGCGTACGCGAATGGCTGAAACGGCTCGGCGAAAGCGGCGTCGTGCTCGTCGCGCTCGAAGGCAGCATACCCGTCGCCTTCGGGGCGCTGGATTTCAACACCACCGAACCGGAGACCGCCCTGCTCGGCGTCTGGGTATTGCCCGACCACCGCCGCCGCGGCCTCGCCACAACGATCGCCGGCCAGTTGCTCGATTTCGCCCGCGACAACGGCTATCGCCGTATCCGCGGACGCCTTCCCGATGGCAACGAGCCCGCCCTGAGCTTCCTTTCCGGGATCGGCGCAATGGTACCGCTGCGCAACCCCAGCATGACGTTCGAGCTACCACTCTGATCTGGAGGAGTTTCGTGCAGGTGCTGTTTCGATGACCGTGAGCCGTGGCGCGCCCGCGAGGAAGCGAAACAACGCACCGATCAGGCCACGCCGGCCGGCAACCGGCATCCCGGACCTGCTCTTCGCCGTGGCCGCGATTGGTTGGGCTATGGCCATCGTCTTCATCCTTGCATCGTTCGTCGATGCCGACGTGACCACAGGCCAGGCCGGCGAACTCCTGGCACGCGTGTTTGCCGGCATGCTCGCCGTCACGGCTCTGTTTTTCTTCCTTCTCGGCCTCGTCCTCCTTAGGGACGACCGTAACCATCCGGATCACTATGTCGTCCCCATGGTGGTCGGCTTCATCATCGGCGCTCTCGAAGCCGTGCTGTTTTTGTGGCCGGCCGATGAGCTCCTCATCGTGCCATTTGTCCTGCTCATCTTCGTGCTCCGGCCCGTCCGCCGGCGCCTGTCCCACTGGGTCGCCTACCGGGCGTAGGCGCTCCACAAATTCAACCCGGGCTCCAATGGCGCGGAGCCTGCTTCACCATGCATCGCTGCCAACCGCGCCGGGCAGCCGAACCGGGAGGAACTCTTTTGAAGCCAGCGAGCGTGCTCATCATCGGCTCCGGACCGATCGTCATTGGACAGGCCGCGGAGTTCGACTACGCCGGCACGCAGGCGTGCAAAGCGATGCGCGAAGAAGGCGTCCGCAGCATCCTCGTCAATTCCAACCCGGCCACGATAATGACCGACCTCGGCGTCGCCGATGCCGTCTACATCGAACCGCTGACCGTCCCGGTACTCGAACGCATCATCGCCAAAGAGCGGCCTGAAGGCCTCCTTCCGACCCTCGGCGGACAGACCGGGCTCAACCTCGCCGTCGCCCTCGCCGAAGCGGGCGTCCTCAAAAAGTACGATGTGAAGCTGCTCGGCACCCCGCTCGAGACCATCCGCCGCGCGGAAGACCGTGAGCTCTTTCGCGATCTGCTCGCGATGCTCGGCGAACCCGTCCTCGAAAGCCAGATCTGCGTCACCCTCGATGAATGCGTCGCCGCCGCCGAACAAATTGGGCTGCCCGTGGTGGTCCGCCCCGCCTACACGCTCGGCGGCACCGGCGGCGGCCTGGCGTTCTCGATGGACCAGCTGCGCACCGTCGCAGCGGGCGGCCTCTCCGCATCGCCTATCACTCAGGTGCTGATCGAAAAGAACCTCCTCGGCTGGAAGGAGATCGAATATGAGGTGATGCGTGACAGCGCCGGCAACTGCATCACCATCTGCAACATGGAAAACCTGGACCCGATGGGTGTCCACACCGGCGACTCCATCGTCGTCGCGCCATCCCAGACGCTCTCGGATAAGGACTACCAGATGCTCCGCTCCGCCAGCCTCCGGATCATCGATGAACTCGGCATCGAAGGCGGATGCAACGTGCAGTTCTCGCTTGCGCCGCGCAAAGACGTCAAAGATTGGGATGGCGACCCCTACGCGCCCCTCCCCTACTACGTCATCGAAGTCAACCCCCGCGTCTCGCGTTCATCGGCGCTCGCCTCCAAAGCGACCGGTTATCCCATCGCCCGTGTCGCAGCCAAGATCGCCTGTGGCAAAACCCTCGACCAGATCCCGAACGCGGTCACGCAGCGCACCACCGCCGCCTTCGAACCAGCACTCGATTACTGCGTCGTCAAGATCCCCCGCTGGCCGTTCGATAAGTTCGCCCTGGGCGACCGCCAACTCGGCACCCAGATGAAGGCCACCGGCGAAGTCATGGCTATCGACCGCTCCTTCGAAGCTGCCCTCAACAAGGCCGTGCGGTCGCTCGAAGTCGGCGGCCGCAGCCTCCTCTGGGAGCGCTCGGATTGGCGCGCCGGGGGTGAATTCTCCCTCGAAGCGACAGACGAACGGCTCTGGGCCGTGATGGCCGCACTCCGCCGCGGCGCACCCACCATGGATGTCGCACGACAGACCGGCATCGATCCGTGGTTCCTCGAACGGCTCCAGAACATCATCGAAATGGAACGCCGGCTGCTTGCGGAGCCGCTCCATTCAGGGCTCCTCCGCGCCGCCAAACGCCTGGGCTTCAGCGACGAAATGGTCGGCCAACTCGCCGACCGCCTGCCCGAACAGATCCGCACCGCGCGCCACGAATGGGGCATCCGTCCCGTCTACAAAATGGTCGATACCTGTGCCGCGGAGTTCGACGCCGCCACACCCTACTTCTACAGCACCTACGAAACCGAAAACGAAGCGATCGCTGAAGATAGCGCCGCCGCCGTCGTCGTGGGCAGCGGCCCCATCCGCATCGGCCAGGGCATCGAATTCGACTACGCCAGCGTGCACGCCGCCTGGGCGCTGCAGGCCGCCGGCGTCCGGTCCATCATGATCAACTCCAACCCCGAGACCGTCTCGACCGACTTCGACACAAGCGACCGGCTCTACTTCGAACCACTCGATGAGGAAGCCGTCCGCGACGTCATCGAAAACGAGCAGGGCAACTCCGACGAGCCACCGCCAAGTATCGTCCAGTTCGGTGGCCAGACCGCCATCAACCTGGCCGAATCACTACGCAGAGCGTCACTTCCCATCATCGGCTCCGATGCCGCCACCATCGACACCGCCGAAGACCGCGGGATGTTCGAGCGGTTCCTGCAGGGTCTCGGCATTCCGCAGCCACCCGGCGCGGCAATCCTCACCATCGAAGAGGCGATGAAGACCGCCCAGGCGATCGGCTATCCGGTCCTCGTCAGGCCGTCTTACGTCCTTGGCGGACGTGCCATGGAAGTCGTGCAGGACGCCACGGAGCTGGCGATGTTCGTCGCGGCCGCGGCCGAGGTCGCCAACGGCAAGCCCATCCTCATCGATAAGTTCCTCGAGGGCAGCGAGGTCGAAGTCGACGCCATTTGCGACGGCCACGCCGTCCTCATCCCCGGCATCATGGAGCACATCGAACGCGCTGGCGTGCACTCCGGCGATTCCATGGCTGCCTACCCGCCGGTCCACCTCGACCCCGAGGAGCGCGAGACCATTCGCGACTACACCGAGCGTATCGTCCTCGGCATGGGCGCCATCGGCCTGACGAACATCCAGTACGTCGTCTTGCGCCGAAAACCCGGCGAAAGCCCGCGCGTTTTCGTGCTGGAGGTCAATCCTCGCGCCAGCCGCACCGTGCCGTTCCTATCCAAGGTCACCGGGGTACCGATGGTCCGCCTCGCCGTCAACGCGATGCTCGGCAAAACCCTGGCATCCCAGGGCTATCCGAGCGGCCTCTGGCCAGAGCGGGAACTCTTCGCCATTAAGGCACCCGTGTTCTCG
>DATNET010000267.1:0-4229 GCA_035606745.1 Tepidiformaceae bacterium | reverse complement strand
CTAACGGAGTAGGTATGACTGAAAACGCTGTGGCCGGTGGATATCTCCAGATTGGCGAAGCGGCGGAGCGCGCCCAACTGACCCAGCGCACGCTTCGCTACTACGAAGAGAAGGGATTGCTGCACCCGCCGACGCGCATGGACGGCGGCTTCCGCCTGTATTCGAGCGAGGATATGGAGCGCATCGACCGCATCCGCCAGTTGAAGGACCTCCTTGGCTTTTCACTCGCGGACATCAAGGAGATGTTGGAGTCGGACGATGTGCGCCTGCAGATCCGGGCGGAGTGGCGCCGGGACGCGGATACCGCGGAAAAAGCGGCGAAGATGCGGCAATCGCGGGAAGTGACGTTGCAGCAACTGAACCTCCTCGAACAAAAGATGGCGAAGATGGCAGAGATGCGGACGACGCTGGCAGAGCGGCTGCAGAAGTACGATGCCTGGATCGGCGAGTGGGAAAAGACGACGCCGGCTGAGGCAGCCGAAGCGCCGGGCACCGGGCAAACGGCACCAAGCTCCGCGACTGCACCGGCTACGTAGCGGCAGGCGCCCCGAGCAGTCAGGCGAAAACGACGCCGGAAAACCCGCTAGACTAAAGACATGACCCTTCGTGACACCTTCGACCGGCCGCTCCGGGACCTTCGGATTTCAGTGACGGACCGATGTAACTTTCGTTGCACCTACTGCATGCCACGGGACGTGTTCGGGCCCGGGTATCAGTTTTTGCAGCGTGCAGACCTGCTTACGTACGAGGAGATCGCGCGGCTGACGCGCATCTTCATCGCGAACGGAGTCGAGAAGATACGGTTGACCGGCGGCGAACCGCTCGTGCGGCGAGACTTGGACCACCTTATCGCGCTCATTGCGCCGATGGAGGGTCTGAAAGACCTGACCCTCACGACCAATGGCAGCTTGCTCCGCGCCCAGGCGGGCCGCCTCAAAGCGGCCGGGCTGCAGCGGATCACGGTGAGCCTGGATTCGATGGATGACGAGGTCTTCCAATCGATGAACGATGCTGGCGTGCCGGTGAGCGTGGTGCTGGACGGCATCGAGGCAGCGATGGAAGCGGGACTCTCGCCGATCAAAATCAACGCGGTGGTCAAGCGTGGCGTCAACGACCACACGGTCGTGGACCTTGCCCGGCACTTCAAAGCGTATAGCGCGGGCGGCCAGCGCGAAGCGCCGATTGTGCGTTTCATCGAGTACATGGACGTCGGCGCGACGAACGGTTGGCAGCTCGAACACGTGGTCACGGGCAAGGAGATTGTCGAGCGGATCAACGCTGAACTGCCGATTGAGCCAGCGACTCCGAACTATCGAGGCGAGGTCGCGCGGCGCTGGCGCTACCGGGATGGTAGCGGCGAAATCGGCGTGATCACCTCGATTTCAGAGCCGTTTTGCGGCGACTGTACACGAGCGCGGCTTTCACCAGAGGGCGAGCTGTTTACGTGCCTCTTCGGGACGCACGGACACGATTTCCGTTCGTTGCTGCGCAATGGCGCCAGCGATGAGCAGATCAGCGAGTTCCTCGGCTCCGTCTGGCGGCCACGGAACGACCGCTACTCGGAGATCCGCTCAGAAGACACGATTGGTCTGCGGACTGGCCAGCGCAAGGTAGAGATGTCGCACATCGGCGGCTAGTGCGCAGCCGGCCGCGCGGCACTCGCAGAAGCAATCCCTCGGCCAAGGACAGCGGGCTCGTTTGTAGTGTGGCTTGCGGCCATGGCTTCGAGGATTGGCGCCAGCATCGCGGCCAATCGTTGATGGCCTTCCGCCGTACGGTGGACGCCGTCTGCGAGGAACAGTGATTCCCTTCCCGGGCCGGCGACGGACGTTTCGGTATCGAACCAGACGAAGCGGTGCGACCGAGCTACGTGTTCCATTTCGGTGGCGAAGCGGATGATCGCGTTGGTCATGCCGGGCGTTGCGGATTGGACAGCGGCGCCGAGGCGGCTGCCACCCATGACCACCACTTGCAGGTTCTCGTCGCGCGCGAGCTGGTGCAGGATTGCCGTGTAGGCATCGACGACGGCGGCGTAGGACGAAACGGCGGCGACGCCAATGACGTGGCGAGCGCACCAGCGGGCGGCATGGTTGAGCGGCACGCGTATTCGGCCCTGCGACGTGGCGCGGTCGAAACGGCGTTCCCACTTTCGGTACCAGTTTCCCGCGCGTTTTCCGAAACGCTGCCGGACTTTCAAGCCGACGACTCGGATGGCGAAGCTGTAGGGATTGAGGTGCAGCATCACGAAGTCCGGCTCGAACGCGTCGACGGCGGCCTGGGCGGCGTCAATGGCATCGGCCCGGAGCGGTACAAAGACGACGTGCTTGACTTCCCAGCGTTCTTTGGAGCGGGCGTTGAGCAAGCCCTGGAGCTGCGGCGGCCATGCCAGCGCGGGCTCAGAGAGTTGGACGCCTGCGCTGTCGCTGTGGCCAAGGACGAGTACCCGCATGGCGCCTCCCCCGACGACCGGCCTCGTGGCGGTCTCGGGCCGATTCTAAGCGGCTCCTGGCACACGTAGTAGCTTTGCGGGGCCACGCGGGTGCGCAGTCGGCGTTCAGCTTTCGCGCCCCGTGCGTCGCGCTGAGGCGGTGTGCGCCGTACCATGCACTGCAGCGCTGTTGAGCAGATATCCAGCCGCGCCACACACGAACAACAACCACGGGAATGCTACGTATGGATAACGCTTCGCTCTTCGATATGACGGGGAAGGTCGCACTGGTGACGGGCGGAAGCCGTGGGCTTGGGCGCGAAATGATCCGCGCGTTTGCGCGTGCGGGCGCCGACGTGGTGATCGCGAGCCGCAAGATCGAGGCGTGCGAGGAATTGGCGGCGGAGGTGCGCGAAAGCACTGGCCGCCGCGCGCTGCCGGTCGCGTGCAACGTGAGCGATTGGACGCAGGTCGAGCGCCTTGCTGAAGCGGCGTACGAACACTTCGGCAAGATCGACGTGCTGGTGAACAACGCTGGGATGTCGCCGATCTACAACCACGTGAGCGAAGTAAGCGAAGCGCTGTACGACAAGGTGCTCGACGTCAACCTGAAGGGCCCATTCCGGCTGAGCGCGCTGGTGGGGACGCGCATGGCGGAAGGCGATGGCGGCTCGATCATTTTCGTCTCCAGCACGGCCTCGTTGAGCCCGGGCGGGAATGTGATCCCGTACGGCGCGGCGAAGGCGGGCGTGAACAATATGACCGTTGGCTTTGCGCGCGCGTTCGCGCCAAAGGTGCGGGTGAACTGCATCGTGCCCGGGCCGTTCCTCACCGACATTTCAAAAGCCTGGGATATGGAAGCGTTCAACGCGCGCGCCAGCTCGACGATCCTCCTGGGCCGTGGTGGCGAGGCCGATGAGATCGTGGGGGCTGCCCTGTACTTCGCCTCCGGTGCTTCGAGCTTCACGACAGGTTCGCAACTCGTCGTTTCGGGCGGCAGCTTTTAGAGTGGCCGATCCTGCGCTTCCGCGGTGGGAGCCGCCTTACCTCCCACAGGCCCGGCTACGGGCTGAATGCGACGCCATGCGCGAAGCGATTGTGGAGGCCCTGCTGGGGAACCTGGGCGAGGCGGAATTCGTCGGCATTTACGCGCACGGGTCCAGCCTGAAGCGTTGGGATTCGCCGGTGGATTATGTGCCGGAGATCTCCGACGTCGACGTCCACGTGGTCCTGCGCCATCCAGAACTCCTGACGAACGATCTCAGTCGCGCGCTGGCGATAGTAGCGGACTACGAGACGCGCTTTGCGGCGAAGATGCCGGCCCCGCTGCACTTCCCCCGGCCACAGATCATGGTCATCAACAAAGAGCTCGGCAGCCCGGGGTTTCTGCCATCGCCGCCCGGCAGTTCGCAGACGCTGTCCGGGCGGCCCATCGGCGAGGTGTGGCCCCAGCCCGAGCCCGCGTTCGTTGTGGAGGTCGACCGCGCGGCGCTCCAGCAGACCGCAAACCGCGATTGGATCGCAAAGCTCCCGATGTGGCTCATCGACCGGCCCGGCAAGTACGCCTGGCAGGCGGTGCGAGACATGGCCTGGCGAATTAGCCCGACCGGCCCGCGCGTGCTCAGCGTCCTGGGTGGCGATTTCGAAGAAGCGTGGGGAGGCAATCGTACGCAGGTCGTCCAACGTCTCGCGGCCCGCGGTCAGGGCGAGTTGGCCAGGGCGTACTCGGCGTTCTATCTTAGCGGCTGGGATTACTTCCTCAGCGGCAACACGGATGCCGGCGCGGCGAGGGCGGCGCTCG
>DATNET010000247.1:0-4136 GCA_035606745.1 Tepidiformaceae bacterium | reverse complement strand
CCTGCTGGAGCCGGATGGCGATGACGCCCTGGAGGTTATGTCTGGCCTTTCCGAGCAGCTCGTGATCGGCTCGGTGCTCCACCATCTCGGCATCCCGGAGGCGGACCGGCCGCTGTTTCGCGAATGCGGCTCAGCGATCATGCGCGCCCGCGCGGAAGGCGCCGAAGCCATCCCGGCGGCGGAGGTGGCGTATCAGCGCCTGGAAGCGATGCTCGAACGCTGGCAGACTGAGGAGTCGCCGGAGCCGGGGTCGGTGCTGGGGACGCTCATAGAGGCAGCGAAGGCGGGCGAACGCATCACCGCTGGCGAGATGCTCATGCTGCTCATCCACATTTCGCTCGCCGGCAATGGGCCGACGGCGTACGCCATCGGCAACGCGGTGTTGCACCTCGCACAAAACCCGGAGGCACTCAGCACCCTGGCTGCGGACCGTGGCGCAATCCCGGCAGCGGTGGAAGAGCTCTTGCGTTTCGACAGTGCCACGCACGTCGTTGCGCGCTTCGCGACGGCTGAGACGAAGCTGGGCGCGCGGACAATCCGGCCGGGCGAGACGTGTTTCGCGGTCATCGGTGCGGCGAATCGAGATCCTGCCCGCTTCGCTGAGCCGGACACGCTCGACATTGCGCGGGCCGACAACCGGCACCTGAGCTTTGGCATGGCGAGCCACTTCTGCCTGGGAGCGCCACTCGCTCGCATGGAGATGGCTATCGCTATCAACGCGCTGCTGGACCGTTACCGTGTGTTTCGGCTGAAATCGATGCAGCGGGGCGGTACGTTCCTGCTGCGCGGCCCGGCGAAGGTCACGATTTCGAAGGGGTAGGGGTCAGTCTCGGTCGGCGCCGACACACCCATACTCAAGTGCAGCGAGGACGTCTTCGCGCTCCAGGTACGGATAGTCGGCGAGGATTTCTTTGTGCGAAACGCCCGTCGAGAGCAGCCCGAGGATCATGCCAGCGGTGACGCGCATGCCGCGGATGCACGGCCTGCCACCCATCACCTTAGGGTTGAACGTGATCCGATCGATGTAGCTAACTTCACTCATACGGACACCTTACAGCATCATCGCTGATGGTTTCGCCTGTCCAAGTTCTGCGCCATTGATGGCCGGGCGCCAATGAAGAGACGCGGTCTCCGGAGTGGCAGCCAACGCTATCAGTACGGCGACCGCGAGGCCGCAGCCGGAGGAAGCCGGCCGTTGAGTGAGGGAGCATCCAAGCTTCAGGCACTCCGCGCGTACCGTTCACTTGTTGCGCGGGTTGGGTCGCCTGCTTGCGCTCGGCTCCCTCGGGCGGTCGCCGTACAGACTGGGAGCCGATTTTCAGTTCAGCTCCACGCAGGGATCAGTATCTCCGATTCCTGGAGCCTCCAGGCCGCGTAATCGAGTGCGGCCGGGATATCCTCAGGCTCCAGGTAGGGAAAGGCGTCGAGAATATCCTGGGGCGTGTCGCCAGTGGCCAGGCGACCGATGATCATTCCGGCCGTCACTCGCATGCCGCGGATGCAGGCACGACCACCCATAACGGCTGGATCGTGGGTGATGCGGGAGCTGTACGGCAGGTCATTCATAGTGCCTCCATCGTAGCGCAACGAATTCGACGCCTGCTACGCCATTGCGTTGGCGATCTCGTCCTCATCCAGCTTTGGCCCTACCACCGCGCAGTGCAGCTTGTCCCGCAGCAGGAGGCGCTTTGCCACGGCCTGCACCTGGTCGGCTGTGACTGCTTCGACCTGGGCGACCACTTCCTCGATGCTTTCGATGGCGCCTTTGGTGATGAGCAGTTCGCCATGCCGCTGGCCCAGCGAAAACGCGGTTTCGAGCGAGAGCCGGAAGCGGCCGATGTTGTGGTCCTTAGCCTTGCGGAGCTCCTCTTCGGGCACGCGTTCGCTGACCATTTTCTCCGCCTCATCAAGGCAGACGGTGATGGTTTCGGCAAGCTTTTCGCGATTCACGCCGGCGGAGATCGTGAACACGCCAGCGTCGTCCAGGTAGCCGTAGCCAGAGTTGACGGAGTAGGCCAGTCCGCGGCGTTCGCGCACTTCGCGGAAGAGGCGTGATGACATGCCAGCGCCAAGCACGTCGTTCATGATGCGGAGGGCGAAGCGGTCGGGGTCGTTGCGGCCGAAGATCGGCAGGCCGAGGAACATCGTGCACTGGTCGATGTCACGCGAATCGATTGCGACGCGCGGACCGACGACCTCCGAGTCGTACGGCACGACGGCGGGCAGTGGGCCGGTCGGGACATCGCGGAGGAGAGGTTCAGCGCGGCGCATGACTTCCTCGTGAGTGACGTTCCCGGCGACTGCGAGAACCATGTTTGAAGGCCGATACCACTCGCGGATGTGGTCGATGAAGTCGGGCCGCTGCATCTCCTCAACCAGCTCGACGGAACCGCCAACGTCCCAGCCAGCCGGTTGTTCGCCATACACGGACGTGCCGATGAGGCGGCCGGCCCACGCGCCGGGCGTATCGTGGTTGCGCTTCAGTTCCTGCTGGACGACGGTCCGTTCGCGATCGATTTCGGCCTGTTCGAGCTTGGAATTGAGGAGCATGTCGACTTCGACATCGAGCGCCGTGGCGAAGCGGTCGAACGGCACGATGTTCCAGTAGCAGGTGTATTCCTTGTTGGTGTAGGCGTTGAGCGTCCCGCCGGCGCCTTCGATCTCCTGCGCGATGGTGAAGGCATCGGGGCGCTTTTCCGTCCCCTTGAACACCATGTGTTCGAGGAAGTGCGTAATGCCATTGATGCGCTGAGGCTCCGAGCGCGAGCCGACTCCCACGAAGAGGTTGACGGAGACGGACTGCGTCGATGGGATGGGCGTAGTGACGATGCGTAGCCCATTATCGAGTGTGCTAATTTCCCAGGTTTCGGCCATGGTGTCCCTCTCTTGCCGCCGCCACGCCGGGCGGCCAGCCGGCCCGCGTGGCCATAGGTGCGCGTTCGGCCTGAAGGGCGCGACAGGCAGTGAGGCGTATTCTACGGAGAAGTTGCCACGCCGCCACAACGAGCCGCGAACGCCATGTTGCGCATCCCGGAACAGCATGCAGCCGCCCGCGGGCATGCGCGTTCGGCCCGATGGGCCGGGGCTTCGCCTACACTGGAACGGTGACAGAACTACACGGGCTCGAACTGGCGGCGAACTGGACGAGCGCAGCCGGTGCGGCCGAAGGGATCCTGAACTACCTCGGTGCGCCATTGCCACGGCACGCCATTATGGGGCTGACAGGGCACGCATGGCATACTTGCCTCGGCACGCGCGGCGGGGTTACGGCGCTTCCTTCGGGGTCGAGCGACCTCGATTGGGATGCCATGGTGCGGCGCTACGCTCGCATGGGCGTCGCCTGGGAGCGCTTCGGGGGCGAACTGCCAGCAGATGGCGATTGGGACGACATGCGCACTGCGGCGGTCGTGTGGGCGACGCACCACCTCGACAACGGCCGGCCGTTGATTGGCTGGGATTTTCACCTGCACGAGTTCGGTATCGTCTACGGCTACGACCGAGCGAGGGAGGGCTTCCTCGTCCACGACATTTTGAGCGGCGAAGTCGGGCCGCTTGCATTGTGGGCCGACTGGCCCTCGGCTGTGGGACGAATCGAACTTTTCGCGCCAATGGATGAGCTCGAGGTGGACCCCGTCGAAGCGGTCGCGGAGGCGCTCGAAACGGCGGTGGCAGCGTTCCAGGGGCGCGACGGACCGAGCGGCGACGAACAGCCGCGCGGCACCGAAGCGCTCACGGCGTGGGCCGCGGCGATGGAGGGCGATGCCGAAGTCGACCGTGCGGGCAACGCGTACACGCTGGCCGTCGTGCAGGCAGCGCGCATGGATGGTGCGGATTTCCTCTCTGACGTTGCCGCGTCGCTGCCTGCACTGGCCGGGCCGCTTCGTGCGGCAGAGGTCGCCTTGCGGGAGGAAGTGAAAGCACTCGCGCCGCTGATCACGCTGTTCCCGTTTCCGACAGGTGGGCATGGGAACGTGAACAATGAGGGGTTGCGGCGAGGGGCGGCGATGGCGCTGCATCGCGCGGCCGCACACGAGCGCGTCGCCGCCGCCGCGATCGCGGAGTCGCTGGAACTGCTCGAATCTGATTAGCACGGTGGCAGCCGTGGTTGCGGTCGCGGTGCGGGCTAGCTAGTCGTC
>DATNET010000242.1:0-3336 GCA_035606745.1 Tepidiformaceae bacterium | reverse complement strand
CAACCACGGGAGCCAATCCTGGCTGCTCGTGACGGAGCCTCCGTGATTCTGGGCCGCTTTTCCCGACAGGGTTCTTTGGCTGTGATTAACGACGGCCGCGGTCGCCACTTCAGGCTCTGTCACGATTGCGGCTTCGCCCGTCTCGGCGGACGTGGCGAAGCAAGCCACCACCACCCTTCGACGGGACGATCATGCGGTGGAACACTTCAACTGCTGGATCTTGGGCACACCTTCGTTTCCGATATCGCTGAATTTTGCGTTCCAAGCCTTACGAAGTCTGACCCCGCGTTCAGGGCGTCAATACTCGCGGCGCTGCTCGTGGGCGCCCACCGAGCTTTGGGGGTGAAGCAAGCCGACCTTGATGGCGTGGGATACATGGAACATGGCGCGCCCATCTTCGCCCTATTCGATGACGTGCCTGGTGGGGCGGGTCTGGCACGCGAGGCCTTCAGCCGAATTCGAGAGGTGCTAGACGAGGCGATGCGCGTTTGCGCGTCCTGCACCTGTGGGGAGCACAGCTCGTGCTATGGATGCCTCCGTTCCTATCGCAACCAGCACGAGCACGAACTGCTCGACCGAACAGCTGCGGGCGAGGCGCTTGGCACGATTCTTCAACTTGCTCGATGATTCAGACGTAGCGTCAACAGCAGCGAGGCGTCGTCATGGCACCTGGTAGTTGAGGCTTAGCGAAAGGCTGAGGGCGTGGTTTGGCGGCTCGCTTATATCAAGGATAGACGCGGCGTTGCCCCATGCCAGAGCGCGCAAATCTTGCCCGCACCCTCGCGCTGCGCGCCCCCCTTACGCTGCTCGATGAGCCCTTCGCAGGGGCTCGATGGCCCGGCCCGCCGCCGGCGGTGCCTCTGACGGACTTCGCTCTCTCGGCCGACCTTGCCTGTCGCGTCGGCCGTGCTTAGCCCACTAACGTTCTGTTCGAGAAACGCCCACGACTCGTGGAGGTAGAGCACCGGTTGTTGGGTCATCGTCGCCCCCGGCCCGGCGCAGTGAGCGAAGAATTACTGTTAGCACGGGGCACATAGTGGCGGCAAGGCGGTGAATTCATGCCGAGAGACCGCGTCGCCCCGCAGCGGATTTCAAGTGGACGGAGAACTGCCCCCATTCCCTCTCCGGGCCAGGATGACTTCCGTATCCCCCGGCCAGTCCCAAAAGAGGCCCGTCGGTGAGAGGGCGAGGAGTTCGTCGCGGAAGTCGACTTCGAAGGCTGCGCGGCGATCGCCGAAGAGGCCCGGGGTAGCGAAGGACATCGAGGAGAAGCTGGCGAGGACCTGGTCGATGTCCTGGACGAGGTCGTCACGGCCGGGCAGGTTGAACGTTTCAGACTCGCCAAACTTCGATCGCGCCAGGAACGCCTCGTGGCGCTCGTCGACCGCAGGTTCGCGGAAGCCCGGTGCCCAGGTGCCTCGGCCCGCGCGCCGCTCCTCGCCGAGGTAGCGCCGGATGAGCGCGTGAATGGCGTCGTGGGGGACCATCGGCAGGCCCGGTCCGGCAGGCGGCGTCCCGTTCGTGTGGTTGTGGCCGATGAGGGCGAGACCGCCGCCGGGCTCGAGGAAATCGTAAACGAGGTCGGCGACAAGGGCGCGATCGGTCCACTGGAATGACTGGCCGAAGGTCACGAGCCGAAACGTGCCCTCGCAGAGGGTGCCGATCTCCTCGGAGCGCCCCTCTACCCAGCGGGCGTTCGCGATGCGGCGTTCGGTTGCCGTGCGCGAAGCCTCGACGAGCATACCCCGGTCGGGGTCGAGCCCGATGACCTCTTCGAACCGGTCGGCCAGGAGGAGGGCCAGCACACCGGGGCCGCAGCCGACGTCGAGCAACCGTCCCTTGCCATCGAGTCCCAGCTTTTCCGCGAGGAACCCGGGAAGCGAGGCTGCGTACGGCGGGCGCGCCCAGTAATGCTGCGCGGCCCCTTCGTAGAGAGTCGGGTCGTATTCGGACACCTCCTCATGCTGGCAGGGAACCCCTTACCGCCAACTCACCTTTCGCTCGGACGGCCGCTGGGAAGCGCTCGGGGGGCACGGCCATGGGCAGCCGCGACCACGGAAAGCACGGAAAGCACGCCGTGCCGGACGAGCACCGCGAACTCGTGGAGCCCCGTTCTCTCGGCGGGCGCCGAGTGACAGAACCCCCTCGGACCAGCCGCCGACCCCCTACCACGATGAGCGCATGGGCTCGACCGCAATCGCTTCAAGCTCAACCGGTGTGAACCGTGCCCGCCGGGTCCGCTCGTGGCCCCTGAGCCGCGTCGGCCTACCAAGTAATTTCGGCCTGGCTTCCCCACCCGAGCAGCCAACGTGGTTCCTCTAGCGTTGACCACAGGGCCAACGGAGCCAGCCCCCGCGCGGCGAACCGGAAGGCCGCAACCCCTTACGTGGCCCAGGTCGACTCGATGGTGGTCCCGCCCACCACCGTCACCTGGCCGGCAGCTTCCGCCCGCGTCCGCCAAACAACGTACTCGCCAGCTCGGAGGGCAGCGAAAACCGCGGCGTAGACGGTCCTGGGGCCAACCCGCCAGCGCCGTACGACCGTGTGGACGAACTCTGCCGGTTCGTCCACACGGCTGACTTCGACCTCCGTGCCGAACAAACCGGCCGAGGTGTAAAGGACGAACGCGCCGATGCCCACCCCGATATCGAGGACAACGTCACCGCGTTCTCCCGTGGCAGTCGCGGGTTCATGCATCATCGCGAAACTCCTTCGCTGTGCGGCCAGCGTCCAATGCCGACTACGCTGGCATGGAAGCGAAACCGCTGGTCGGTACCCCGAGGTAGGGGAACGTCGAGAGGTACGGTGCGGCGACATCGCTGGCGGTGACGCCATCCGTTACCAGCGAGGCTGCTGCGTCGGGCACGAATGCGTGATCAATCAACCCATACGTGGCGCCGGCGATAGCGCGCAGTTCGATGGTGACAACGTCGTCGGCTACACGCCGGCCATTGGGGAAGCCGGCGAGGTCGCCGCCCAAAATGCCCTGGTTGTTCGGCGCCGCCGCCGGAGGAATGGCCATATTGAGCCGCAACATGTCCGCCTGGGTCGTGCCCATGGAGTTCTGAAAGCCAGGAACCACGCCCTTCGGAATGCCCGTGAGCAGGATTGCCAGGAGGTCGGCACGGGGAGTCTTCGAGGCATTCAGTGCCGCAAGGTTGGGAAACACGCCCGGGTACAGCACCGGGAGGAGCCCTGCCACTTCCGGATTGGCGACGTACTTTGCGAAGGCGGCATCGCCGGAAGGTTGACGCGCGTTCCACTGGTCCTTTTCCCCGAGCGGCACGATGACTTCGTTGAACAGTGGGTTGCCGAGCCGCGATACCTGGACGAACG
>DATNET010000215.1:0-2581 GCA_035606745.1 Tepidiformaceae bacterium | reverse complement strand
GGCCGGCGCCGCGGGTACGGCGGGCCGGTGTCTTAGTACTGGGCAGCGGAGGCGCGCACGGCCGTGCTTACCTGCTCTACTAACGACGGCGGTGTGAGTGCTTTGGCGGATGCACCCCACCCGAGCACCCACGGCACGAATTCGAGGAGGCTTGGAAGCACCAGTCTTAGGACGACGCCACCGTTGGGGAGCTCCTCGAGCTCCTGCGACGGGTGCCAGTTCGTCTCGCGGATGCGTTGAGCCACTTCACGGGTGAAGGCGACGGCAACATCAACTGCTCGTCGCCGAAGACAGCGCCACCCCAGCTCTGGCGGAGATGCTGGCGCACATCGTCCAGCGAATCGGCGATAAACGTGTGCTCCGTCAACGTGGCCGACTGCACCCGGTCGAGCTTGAAGATGCGGACGGAATTGTGTTCAGAGCTGTGCCCGATGATGTAGGTCGCGGCACCGCTGGCGCTCGGCTCGAGGAGGTAGGGGTCGAGATCGGTTGTGCGGGGCGTGAGTGCCTGGGCAGAACGGTAGGTGATTGTGACGGTCCGGGATTCCGCCCAGCCGTTGGTGATGGTGCGCAGCACCCCGACTTCGGTAGGGTTGGCGGGCCGGCTCTTCATCTCCTGGATGGAGTGGCGAACCTGGGCGGCAAGGTTGGGTGGTAGGGTGTCGCCGATCTTCTCCAGCGCGGCGATGCCATCTGGGTCGCGGTCATCTGCGTGGCGGGCGAAGAGGCGCGCAGCGAGGTACACCGCTCGCGCTTCCTGGAGCGTGAAGCGCACCGGGCTGAGGGGGTGGTCCGAACCGGCCATGATGCCGTACTTCCGGCCTTCGAGGACGAGCGGGACACCGAGCTCGCTTTCAAGCGCTCCGAGGTCGCGTTGGATGGTGCGCTGGCTGTAGCCCGTTTCGGCGGCGAGTTGTTTGGCCGTCATCCAGGTCCGCTGACGCAGCAGATTTTCGATGCGCACGAGCCGTGTCGCGCGCCGGACTTGTTCTGTCATTTCCCGCCCCCGTGGGTGTTATGGATCGTCCAATCGTCGGAAAGGGCGTCGGGGTGAGCATGGTGGCATTTCGCGCCAGATCTTGTCGTGATTTAGCTTACAATTGTTAAGCTTTGGTTGCCGGGTGGGACGGGACGAGAACCGTCCGCTCGCTTAGGATCGTTCTACATGGCGAACACCAGAGAGTTGGGCCCGGTCATCTACGTCGCGGCCGATGCGGTCGGGCAGCCCGGACAGCGCCGCTTCCGTCTTCGCGCGCTCACTGAGAACGGCGAGTCCGCTGAGCTGTGGCTCGAAAAGGAACAGCTGGCTGCGCTCGGCGAAGCGCTCGACGGGCTGCTCAAGAATGAAGGCTACCGCCATCAGCGGCGGCCATTGGACGATCGTGAGTCTGAGCCGGTATTGCCGCTCAACGCCTCGGTCGAACTGCGAATCCTCCAGCTTTCGATGGGGATCAACCGCGAGGTCGAACGCGTTGTCCTGATTGGCGGGGATTCCGCCGACCCGGACGAAGCGGACGCTACGACGGTGTCGCTGGAGTTCGACTTCCCGCGGGCGTATGAGTTGCGCCGACAGATTTCGGACGTCGTCGCGGCCGGGCGGCCGAATTGTCCGCTCTGTACGGCGCCGATGGACCCGGAAGGGCATGTCTGCGTGCGCAGCAACGGACATCACCCGCACTGAGGATTCACGATTCGGGAATCGCGATCTTCGGTTCGACGCCGGGCATCGCGAGTGGCGATGCTTCGGCTCGACGCCGGGCTTGGTCGTGCTGGTCGCTATGGCATTGCAGTCGCCGAGGGCTGAGTGGATGGGGCGCTCGCGGAAGCGGCGGCTGTCGGCGATTCGGGCAGGGCGGTTTGCCCTGGGTCGGGCGTCGTTGTTGTACCAGGAGTCGTCGTGGATGGCTGAGGTGTCGGGCTCGAAGCCGGTGTTGAGCTGGTGCTCGCGGAAGGTGACGGGCTGGTTGCTCCGCTGGTCCCGCCGGGCGTCCCGCCCGGCGTCCCAGTCGCCGACGGAGTAGCGCTGCTGCCGGAGCCCGGGGTTTCCAACGGTGGGAGGGTTGGCGGGGGCGGGGCGGTGTCATCGGGTTCCGAGGGAGCGCTGGGCGGAGGCGGTACATATTGCGGCATGGGTGGCAGCGCTGCAGCCGAAGCGGTGACCGTCAGCGTGCTTTGCAGCCCAATCACCTCGATGAACGTGGGGCCGCGTTCGAGGGCGATCTCGTTGCCCTTCGCATCGTAGAAGCGCGTGCGCGCAGTGCGGTCGGCTTTCTTCCAGGTGCCGGTGATCGCCTGGCCATCGAAGAAGACGGTGGCCGGGCCACTACCGATCTGGTCGATGAGCACGTGTCCGCTCGAATCGACGACCGTCGCGGGCGCGGTCATGACGATGACGTTGGTGAAATGGAGCTGCTGCCCTGTCCTGGCGTCGATATGGGGGCCGCCGAATTCGAATCGCAGGTAGCTGTTGGTCGCGGCGTCCCACTTCCACTGGACCACCTGACCGGCGTATCGGTTGCCTTCGAAATCGATATCGATGCCGCCGGCCGGTGTGCCCGATGCCGGGGCGTCGCTGGGGTTG
>DATNET010000161.1:0-4383 GCA_035606745.1 Tepidiformaceae bacterium | reverse complement strand
ATGGTGTGGCCGATTACGGTGTCGCCCTGGCGAATAGATTTCGCGGTCAGTCCGCTTTCGCCCAGGAGGATTCGCGTCGCCGGGCGAATGGAGACCTCGTGCAGTGTCCGGCTGCTGTCCATCACACTGAGGACGTTTCCCTTTCGCGCCACGATGACGCCACAGACACCGGCAAATCCTGGCCGTGCCTCGCTTACAAGCGGACAGCCGTTGGAGAGCGACGTCCCTGCGCCGTCTGAACCGTCCACGGTAAGGCCGAAGACGTCGTCACCGGGGCTCGCGCCGTCGTTTACTGAAACGCTTGCACCGAGGGCGTTCGCCGAGCTCGTGAGCAGGCGCCCTGCCGTCGCAGCGTCGACGTTGACGTTGTAGCGCTTGCCGTTCGCGGCCTCGATGAGGACGTGCGCAGACTTTGCGTCGTTCGCTATGGCGAGCAACACGATGCGCCCCCGCAGTCCCGGCAGCAGCTTTTTGAGCTGGAGCGCCTTGGACTGTTTTGGTGGCGAAGATTGGGCGGCTGTGACGGCGACAGTCTGAGCATCGACTGCATCGCCCGCACCGACGACTCCCCCGACGAGGAGACTGTCGCCGGGCTTGATTGAATCGGACGTGGCGTTCGTCTGGTCCCGCACAACTGACGTGTCCGCCGAAAGCAGGACGCTGACGTTGCCGAACTCGGACTGCAGCGTCACAGTGCGCACGCCATCGACGAGCGACACGGACCCGGCCACACCCTGGACCTGGACGAAGTCATCGGGCACGAGGACCTGGGCATCTGCGGTTTCGGTGCCGGAGAAAAGCGACTGAGTGCCAAACACCGCAATGACCGCAACTAACCCGACCGCCACCGCTCCTCCCACAAGCAGCAGACCCCGGTGAGAGTGGGCGAGGCGCCCGAGAATCCCGCGACGCGGTGGCCGGGCAGCAACGGCTCCCGCCCCTGCCTTCTGGCTTTCAGCGACAACAAAGCGCTCGAAGCGCGCGCGAGCGATCGGCATCGAGGTCGAGGCTTCGCGCGCGGTCTCCGCGCCAGCCTGCTCGAGAATGGCGCCAGTCCGGAGCAGGGGCTCGAGCTCCGCGCGCTCCGCCGCGGTCGCTTCCGGCGGGATCGTGCCGGTTGCCAGTGCGCGGGCGAGCAGGGAATCGAAGCGGTCGGTGGTCATGGCGGCGCCACCCCGGGGTAGCCCTGGCTCGCAAGCGCCCGGCGCATCGCAGCGAGGGCCCGGCGCTGAAGGTTCTTGACGGCATCTTCGGAGCGCTTCATTGCCACTGCCGTCTCCTCGACTGAACGGTCCATGAGAAAGCGCAGTGCGAGCACTTCCTGCTGATCGGCCGTGAGCTGCCCCATCGTCCTGTGGAGGTCCGAGCGGAGATCAACGGCAACGGACTGGTCCGCTTCGGCGACACCGCTGTACTCGTCGAGTTCCTCTTCGAAACCGCGGCGGGAGAGCTTTTTAACCTGGTCCCGGCACAAATTTCGGGCGATGCCGATGAGCCATGCCTGGATGGGCGTGCCGCGGTAATCGAACCGGTCGGCGCGAGCGTAGGCGATTTCGAACACCTGGGAGGCAAGGTCCTCAGCGTCGGCAGCACCACGTAACCGGTAGCGGACGAACGCGAAGATGGAGCGATAGTGTTCATCGAAGATTTCGGCCCATGCTTGCGAGTCGCGCTGAACCGCGCGCCGCGCGAGAAGCTCAGCATCGGAACGGCCGTCTGCCGGCTCATGTGTCTCTACCTCTGGTTCGCCCACAGCGGTTTCACTGTACGTATGGCCCGGAATGCGAGAAAGGTGACGGCCCGGGCGAGACCGCCTTGGAGCAAAACCGAAAGACGGCAGAGGCGACTCGAGGGACAGCAGCGAGTGCGACCACGCCTCCCGGCCCGTAGGCTTGATCCGGATGAACACTGTCATGCAGGGTGTGGCCGATCTGCCCGATGGCGATGGCGGGCGCGCGCGAGTGCTCGAACTGGCGCAGCTTGAGGGCTTCGAGCAGGTCAGTTTTGCGCCGGCAGCGCCGCTCGTGGAGGCACGCGAGGCAGCACTGGCCCGGCTGGCCGAAGGCCGGCTGGATGGCATGGCCTGGATCACCGATGAATGGCTGGCCCGGGCGACGAATCCGGGGGCGTTCCTGGAAGGCGCCCGGACGGTCATCCTCTTCGCGCTCCCGTACCGCGGCAGGGAACCCTCTGGCGCGGACGCTGGCACGGCGCGCGGCAGGGTCGCGCGATACGCCCGCGGCCGCGACTACCACCGAGTCTTCGAAAAGAAGCTGCGCCGCATCGCTCGCGCCCTCCGCGAGGAATTCGGGGCCGGTGCCCGGGCCACGGTCGATTATGGGCCGCTGCTCGAACGGCCGTTGGCTGTGGCCGGGGGCATGGGCTGGCAGGGAAAATCGACCATGCTGCTGGTGCCTCGTTTCGGGCCATGGGTATTGCTTGGCGCAATCGCCACGACGCTCGCGATCGCGCCGGATGTGCCCGTAAAAAAGAGCTGCGGGAGCTGTACGCGTTGCATTGTTGCCTGTCCCACAGGTGCGATCTCGCCAGAGGGCGCCGTGCTCGATGCCCGGCTGTGCATCAGCTACCACACCATCGAAAATCGTGGGCCAATTCCGCGAGAATTGCGGCCAAAGTTCGGCGATTGGATCTTCGGCTGCGATGCATGCCTGGATGCATGCCCCGTGGGCGCGCACAACGAAGCATCCTATCCGGATTTCGTGCCCGCATCGCTCGAAGAGGCGCGCCCCGCGCTGGCGCCGCTGCTGCGGCTCAATGCGGCCAGCTTCGAGGCGCGTTTTCGCGGCCGGCCGATCATGAGAGCAAAGCGGGACGGCTTCCTCCGCAACGTCTGCATCGCGCTCGGGAACGTGGGCACGAAGGAGGACCTCCCTGCGCTTGTTGCAGCGCTCGACGACCCTGCGGCATTGGTCCGGGGCCATGCGGCCTGGGCGCTTGCGCGGCTGGTGGACCGCTTGTCAGATGCAACGCTTCGGGCCGACGCCGCTATGGAACTTGAGAAACTGGCCCGCAAGGAAGAGGATCCGTTCGTCCAGGACGAGCTGAAGTGTGCATTGGACTCCCTTGGCGATAACCTGGCGAGCCGGGTTCTATAGGAGGTTTATATGGCTGAATTGCCTCTTCTCGAACGGCGACGGATCGAAGCCGGCGTGCTCGTCCCCATCATTCGGGCGATGCAGGCCGAGTTCGGTGAGGAACGCGTCAACGAGGTGGTCGGGCGGACTATTCGCGAAGTTGCGCGTGCCCAGGGCGAGGCAACGCGGGAACGTGAGAACGTCGACACGATGGCGGACCTCGCCGCGGTCAGTGCGCGCGGGCCGCTGGGCGAAGGTTCGCTCATCGTCGATGTGGTCGAACAAAACGATGAGCGCTATGGGTTCAATGTGACGCGCTGCAGGTTCGTGGAGATGTACGAGGAGATGGGCGCGCGTGACCTCGGGCCGTTGCTCTCGTGTGGGCGCGACTTTGCCTACTTCGAAGGTCTGGCGCCGGGCGTTGCATTCGACCGCACGCAAACGCGCATGCAGGGCGCGGAGTTCTGTGACTTTCGATACCGGCGGAAGTAGTCAAGTCGCTGGCCACGCGGGGGTGCCGGACAGCGATTGACACGCCCGCCTCCAGGCCGAAGTATTGTCACGTAATCCAGTCAACAAACTCTTGAAGGTGTGCAATGGCAGTTATCGACGACATTCTCAAAGCAAACGCAGACTACGCTGCGGACTTCAAGCAGGCGTCGTTGCCGATGCCACCTGGTCGAAAAGTCGCGATTGTGACGTGCATGGATGCCCGCATCGAAACCGGCCGCGCGTTCGGCCTGAAAGAGGGCGATGCCCACGTCATCCGGAACGCCGGTGGCCGGGTTAGCGAAGCACTCCGCAGCCTGATCATTAGCCAGGAACTGCTTGGCACGGATGAAGTGGCAATCATCCACCATGTTGATTGCGGGATGCTGACGTTCACGGACCAGAGCCTTCGAGATAAGCTCCGCAGCCACGGCGCTATCGCCGACGGCATCGCCTTCCTCTCGTTCCCGGACCTGGACCAATCGGTCCGCGACGACCTCGCTATCTACAAGTCTTCGAACCTCGTACGGCAGGACATCCCCGTCCGTGGCTTCGTGTTCGACGTGAAAAGCGGGAAGCTTCGCGAGGTCTCGTAGGCGACTTGCCCACGGCGCCAGCTGAGGTTCCCGGGCACCTAAAGGAATTTGCGCTCCATTTCGTCGAAAAAGGCGTGAGACAGGCGGACGAAATCTTGTTCCGTCAGTTTGACGGCGTCGCCGGCGCTGAGCTTGAGTACGCACTTGTCGGGCGGGAGTTTGATGCTCGTGAGCCCTTCAAACGCTGATGTCTGGGCGACGTT
>DATNET010000159.1:0-2195 GCA_035606745.1 Tepidiformaceae bacterium | reverse complement strand
GAACCGCTGGGAGTTCCTTTTGACCGTCAACCCCCTGAACATCCGCGGCGGCACAGGCTCGCCGGTCAATCCCATCGCCGTGTTCTAAGGACTCGTGATGCTCGGCTGACACCGCCCTGTTACGCTCGCACGGCCATGTCGATTGACCCGTACGCCGCCGATGCCGCTTTTTACGACGCAATCCACGATGGCGAGCGCGACGATATTGGCCTCTGGCTCTCGTTCGCCGGGCGCACCGACCGGGCCGTGCTCGATGTCGGCTGCGGCACAGGCAGGATCGCCGTCGAATTAGCAAAGGCAGGCCACGAAGTCGTCGGGCTGGACCCATCGCGGGAAATGCTCGCGCGCGCCAATGCTCGGTCCGACGAATCGGGCGTCGATGTCCAATGGCTCGAAGGCACGCTGCTGGATGTCGAGCTGGAGCCCGGCCGCTTCGGATTCGCCCTCGTTCCGGCCGATGTCTTCCTCTACTGCCAGAGCGGTGAAGACCAACTTGCGTGGCTGAAGGCACTCGCGAACGCGATGCACTTCAACGGCCGGCTCGCCATCGACCTCCCGGGCCCGGCACTTTGGCAGGACGCGGCTACCAACGGCCAGCAGATACTGACGTTCAGCGGTGAACACCCCGATGGCGAGCCCTTCGACGCCTGGCAGGTGAAAGAGGACGACCTCGCGGCCCAGACGCGCTGGCTCAGGGTCACGTACGAGCAGGTCGATGATGCGGGGGCGGTCCGCCGCCAGATGAGTGAGCACCAGCTCCGCTACGTCTACCGCTTCGAACTGGAATACCTCTTCGCGCTCGCCGGGCTGGCGCAACTCGATGTCTACGGCGACTATGAACTCGGGCCGTTAACCAACGACAGCGAGCGGATGATCGCGATCGCCCGGAGAACTGAAGGATGACCCGGTGACCGCGCGAATTGTGGTTGATGCGATGGGCGGCGACAACGCCCCCCAGGAGATAGTCGCAGGTGCGCTGATGGCCGCTGGGGGCCTCGGTGTCGAACTGACGCTCGTAGGGCGGCTCGATGCGATCCGGGCAGAATTGCAGGGCACCACCGAGATTCCCGGCCTGCGCGTCGTCGATGCGCCGGACGTAATCGAGATGGACGACCACCCCACCGAGGCGGTCAAAGCCAAGCCGGACTCATCGTTGAACGTTGGCCTGCGGCTGGTGAAGAAGGGCGAAGCCGACGCGTTCGTGACCGCCGGCAACACCGGTGCAGCCATGGCCGCGGCGTTGCTCACGCTGGGGCGAATCAAGGGCATCGGCCGCCCGGCGCTGGCAACCGTCTTCCCGACCGGCGACGACCACGTGACGATGCTGCTCGACATCGGTGCGAACGCCGATTGCCGGCCCATCCACCTGATCCAGTTCGCCCACATGGGCGCCGCTTACATGGAGCGCATGTTCGCGATCCCCAACCCGCGCGTCGGTTTACTTTCGATCGGCGAAGAAGACACCAAGGGCAGCCAATTGGTGGTCGAAGTAAACCAGGCGCTGCGCGCGAGCCGGCTCAACTTCGTCGGAAACGTCGAGGGCAAGGACCTCACGCGTGGGATGAGCGACGTCGCCGTCATGGACGGCTTCACCGGCAACGTCGTGATCAAGACCGCCGAGGGCATGGCCGAACTGATGTTCACCGAGCTGCGCAAGGCGGTCGAACTCACGCCCTGGAATCGAGCGGCAGGCCTGATCCTGATGTCGGAGCTGCGCAAGGTGAAGCGCCGTTTGGACTACACCGAATACGGCGGCGCCCAACTCCTTGGCGTGGACGGCGTGACCGTCATCGGGCACGGGCGTTCCAACGCTCGGGCCATCTTCAGCGCCATTCGCGCCGCCCGCGACGGCGTCCAGAACGACATCCTTGGCACGCTCCGTTCGGTCGCGAAAGAGATCCCCGCAAAGCGCGGGACGGCTGGCGCGCTCGAAGCTGACGAGGCCTGAAGGGATGGATGGCCCCGATCCGTGGATCGCGGAGGCCGTGGGACGCGCCTGCGGCCGCCGTCCCGAACATTGGCGCCGGACCACAGGCGGATACACCCCGGCCTCGCGCTGGGCCGTGACGTTTTCCGATGGCGAAAGTGCGTTCGTCAAAGCGGCGACCACACCCTCGACCGCACAATGGCTGGGCTTCGAGCGCGCATTTTATGAGACGAAGCTGGCCCGCACCGTCTCATAAAATGCGCGCTCG
>DATNET010000140.1:0-2824 GCA_035606745.1 Tepidiformaceae bacterium | reverse complement strand
CGCTGGGAGCCGGACATGCCGGTTCGCGTGCTGCAGCCCAAGGCCGCGCCGGCGCCGGAACCGTTCGGCCTGGAGACCGAAGACTGGTGGACGCCGGCACAGGTGAGAGCCACGTTGCGCAACGAGCCGATCGCCATTGAGGCCGACCCGGGGCACGCCAACCTGATCGAGTTTCCACGCGAGCTGGTGGCCACGCGGAAGATGCGCCCGCGGCTCGCTGAACCGACGCCCGCCCCGCAGTCACAGCTCAGCATTTTTGAAGTCGACCCGGGGACCATATCGACCGAGCCCGCGGCTGCCGGCACCCTCGCGCCGGCGCCCTCGTGGGCGGAACGCGAATGGAGCGGCCCGGAGTGGTCGGGCATCGAGTTGGGCGAACATCCCATGGTCGAAGATCGTCCGCAGGTTGAGCCCGCGCGCCCGCCGCAGCAGGTTCATCTGGCCCCATTCGGGCGCCGCCTGATGGCCGCGGTCGTGGACGGCTGCCTGATCCTGGGCGCGTCCTTCTCCACAGCCATGGTCCTGGCGACGCACGTGCAATCCGTGCCCGCTGCCCGCAGCGCCGAAATGATGGTAGTTGCCGGATTGCTCCTCATCGGCTTTATCTATCACGCGTTCTTCTTCGCGCTCGCTGTTTCCACTCCCGGCATGCGCTACGCAGGAATAGCGCTCAGCACATTCGACGATGAGAGCCCCACGCGGGCACAACTTCGCCGCCGCCTGGGCGCCATGGCGCTCTCGCTCCTGCCGGTAGGACTGGGCTTTGCCTGGTCGCTTTTTGACGACGATCACCTGAGCTGGCACGACCGCATTTCGCAAACGTATCTGCGCAAGCGATGAGCGCATGGGCATGTCCGCCCAGGTAAATCCGCGTTTCGCAACAGATCAGGCCGGACCGGGACAATCGGTCCGGCCTTTTCATGGGGCGGCGCCCCTCCATAGGTCATACCCGCGCGCCCGGTGGTTCTGATCCGGATGGAACCGATTCATGCGGCTACTGCTCACGATTTACGGCCACCTTGGTCTCTCATCCTGATACCGTTTTTACGGATCATTTTCCTTCTCCCCTGCGTACTCTGAAGAAACGCTGACGAGCGTGCGATGCCTCCTCGGCGAAACGCATTGGATTCCCCAACTCTGTTCAGCAGGAGACATTCGTGGGCACCTTTCTCGCCGACCTCCGCCAGGCCTTTCGCATGTTCTGGAAGAACCCCGCCTTCACCCTGGCCGTGCTGGCCGCGCTCGCTCTGGGCATCGGAGCCGACACCGCCATTTTTTCCGTCGTCAATGCCGTACTGCTCAAGCCGCTCACCTATCCTCAGCCCGATCGCATCGTCCGCTTTCTGAACACGTCTCCGGACGGCCAATTCCCCGGCGCCTCCGCGACCAAGTTCCATGTGTGGCAAGAGCAGAGCAGCGTCTTTCAGGATGTGGCAGCCTACGACTTCGGTCCCAAGGGCCTCAACCTTACCGGCACCGTTCCTGAGCAGGTGCAGGGCGTCCACGTTACCGAAGCTTACTTCCGCCTGTTCGGCGCGCGCATGATTCTCGGGCGCACCTTCACGCCGCAGGAAGACGTGCCCCACGGCGGCAACCTCGCTGTCATCAGTTATGGCTTCTGGAAACGCAAGTTCGGCGGCGACCCCAACATCGTCGGCCGCACCATCTCCCTGAGCGGCGAGCCCTACACCATCCTCGGCGTCACTGGCTCGGACTTCGACAGCGATCCCAAAGCCGACCTCTGGCTGCCCTTCCAGTTCCCGCCCAACTCCACCGATCAGGCGCACTACTTTACCGCCGCCGGACGCCTCAAACCCGGCGTCACTCTGCAGCAGGCAAATGCCCAGCTCAAGCTTGCCTATGCCGAATTCAAGCGTCGCTATCCCGATGCGGACCCCAAGGCCAGCTTCGCCGCCGAGCCGCTCAAGGATTCGATTGTGGGCAACATCCGCACGTCGCTGCTGGTGCTCATCGGCGCCGTCAGCTTCGTGCTCCTCATCGCATGCGCCAACGTGGCCAACCTGCTGATGGTGCGCGCTGCCGGCCGCAAGCGCGAATTCGCCATCCGCTCCGCCATGGGAGCCGGACGAATTCGGATGATCCGCCAACTGCTCACCGAAAGTATTCTCCTCGGCCTCATGGGCGGGGTTCTTGGACTCGGCCTCGGATTCGGCGGCGTGCGTTGGCTGCTCTCCGTCCGCCCCGGCGACATCCCCCGCATCGGCGAAGACGGCGCCGGCATCACCATCGACTGGCGCGTCGCGCTGTTCACCATCGGCGTCTCGGTTCTCACCGGAATCCTCTTCGGTCTCATCCCCGCTTTCGGAGCGTCGCGGCCGGACCTTGCCGCCACCATGAATGAAGGCGGCAGCCGCAGCGGTTTCGGACTGCGTCAGAGCAAGGCGCGCTCCCTCCTCATCGTCACCGAGGTCGGCCTCGCCCTCGTCCTCGTCATCGGCGCCGGCCTGCTCATCCGCACTTTCATCGCTCTGCGCATGGTCAAGCCCGGCTTCGACGCGCACAACGTCATCACCATGGAGATGGCCCTTACCGGCCCGCGTTACGAGAAGACCGCCGGCGTCGCCCAACTCATCCACGACAGCCGAGAGCGCATCCATGCCATACCCGGCGTCGAAGAAGTGGGCGTTTCCAATTCACTGCCGCTCGATGGCGGATTCGGCCTGCCCTTCATCATCGTGGGCCGCCCGCTTACCGGCCCTTCCACCGGCGGAGCCGAGTGGAAAGCCACATCCCCCGGCTACTTCGGCGCCCTCCACATTCCCATCCTTCGCGGCCGCGACTTCAGCGTGTACGACGTAGCCGG
>DATNET010000110.1:0-2051 GCA_035606745.1 Tepidiformaceae bacterium | reverse complement strand
GCGGCTCGGGTGGGGTCGTCTGCTGGCGCTCGGCTTCCTTGCGGTCGCCGTACTGACTAAAGCGCCGGGGCTACTCGACCGGGCGGGGCGGCTCTGGTGGCTCGTCGAGGGCTGAGCGCGCGAGCTGTTCGAGCGCACGGTCTTCGAGTGGCGGGTTGTGCAGGGCGGCTCGGACGTCGCGGTAGTAGCGTTCGATGGGCCGCTTCTTTTGCAGGCTCACGCCGCCAACGACGCGCATGGCGAGGTCGACCGCTTCGATGCAGGCGTTCAGCGTCTCGACTTTTGCGACGGCCACACGGTCGGCAGGCGACATGCCGCCGAGCGTTTGAGGTGGTTCAGCGCGGGACTCCCATGCCGCCGCGGCATCGAACACAAGGGCGCGGCTTCGCTGCAGGAGGATGTCGATGCGGGCGATGCGTGTCCGTACGCCGGGGTACTCCTTGATGGTGCGATTGCTGTTCGGCGTGCGTTCGCGGGCATAGCCGACGGCGTAGTCGCGGGCGGCGCGGGCGACGCCGATGGTGGTGGCGGAAAGCCCGAGCGCGAACCAGACGAAGCCGGAGGTGCCGCGTGGGTCGGCGGAGCCGGGGTTGCGTCGCGTCATCAGACGTTCGGGGCCAAGCTGGACGTTTTCGAGGACGATATCGTGGCTGCCGGTGGAGCGCATGCCGAGCGAATCCCAGGTCTCTTCGACGCGAAAGCCCGGGTCATCGCGGTAGAGCATGAAGTTGCCGATGGCTGGCCGCTCCGCGCCTTCCTGGGGGATGGAAGCCATGACGATGAACGAGTGGAGGAGCGGCGCCATGGTGGTGAACGTTTTGCGGCCGTTGATGAGCCAGCCGCCTTCGCTTTCGAGGGCGGTCGTTTCGGGCGCGCCGCCACCGGCCGGGCTGCCAAGCCCCTCCTCGGTAGCAGCGGTGTTACAGAGCCAACCGTGGTCCACGGCTTCGCGGCAGAGCTGGTCGAACCAGGCTTCGGGATAGGTGTGGGCTTCGCGTTCGCTCCCGAAACGGATGAGGTGCATGTTGAAGGCGAGGGCCGTGGAGCCATCGCCGGCTGCGAGCTCTTCCTGGACGCGTAGGAACGTGGAGAGCGAGGCCTCGTAGCCGCCGTGGGAGCGGGGGACGGTCAGGCGGGCGAACCCGGCTGCGACCAGGTCGGTGAAGTTTTCGAACGGGAAACTGCCTTCGCGGTCGTGCCGGGCGGCGCGGCGGTTGAACCGGGGCGCCAGTTCCCGGGCACGAGCTGGCCAATCAATGTCGAGTTCCTGGGGCATGGTGCGAGTTTAGCATTGGGTGCGCCGGGCGGGGCTTGGGCTCTAGCCGTCGAGGGCGGCGAAGAGCGCTTCGAGCAAGAGCCCGAAACCGGGGAGCTTGGTCGCTGTGAGCGTGCCGTCTGGTGCCAGGGCCACCCCGTCCTTGTCGCCCTCGAAGATCTCGGCCGTACGCGCTTCCGGATCTATGAGCCAGCAGGCGCCCACGCCGTTGGCGCGGAAGAAACGGCACTTTTCGCGGAGCTCGGCCATCGTCTGGCTCGGAGAACGCACCTCGACTGCAAGCGTGGGCAGGGAGTCGTCGAGGAATCGCCGTTTGGGTGCCCAGTAGCTAACATCCGGCAGCCGGTAATTCGGGCCCGGACCTACACCTGTTCGGGCCTCAACCCCCGTGTGGCCGCCGTGTTCGGCCTGGTAGAGCCGAAGGAAGAAGCTGACTTCTGAGGCGATCTGAGCGTGTCGAAGGTTCGGCATGGGCTTTTGCAGTACCACCCCGTGGACGTATTCGAGGTAGGGCTTCTCTTCCGGCAGCGCAAGGAACTGTTCCGGCGTCATGCGCACGCCGTGATAGCGCGATTGCCAGGATGGCCGGCGCGGTAGTTCTATACGGGCGTGGGGTTGTCGGACTGCCATAGCGCTATTGTAGGTGATAGAGAGCCCGGCACGGCCTTACTTGCCGCCGATGGGTGAACCCCCATGCCAGGCAGGTGGAGGCGGTTCGTGCGAGGGGCGGTCGAGCTCGATCTTGGGCAGGAGCCGATCGAGCCAGCTCGGCAGC
>DATNET010000256.1:0-3561 GCA_035606745.1 Tepidiformaceae bacterium | reverse complement strand
GCGCTTGCGCCCGGGAAGCAAGGGCCGGCGTCACCGCGGCCACAGTGAAACGCTATCAGCGTCCTATCACGACACGAACGGAGAATTCATGACCGCCACCGAACGTACGCTTGTCCTCGCCAAGCCCGATGCCATGCAGCGTGGGCTCGCCACGGAGATCCTCGTGCGGCTCGAGCGCCGTGGGCTGCGCATTATCGCGCTCAAGCTGATCCGCATCGATGAAGCGTTGGCCGCCAAGCATTACGCGGAGCACGTGGGCAAGCCGTTCTACGCGGGCCTGGTCGAATACATCACGAGCGGACCGGTTGTCGCCGCCGTTTTCGAAGGCCCGAACGCGATCCAGGCGGTGCGCAGTACGATCGGATCGACGAACCCGATCGAGGCGACGCCCGGCAGCATTCGGGCGGACTACGGCCTGGAAAAGGGCCGGAACCTTGTCCACGCGAGCGATAGCCCGGAAAGCGGCACGCGGGAAGCGGCACTCTTCTTTCGCCCCGAGGAGATGATTGCCTGGAGCCGTGACACCGACCGCTGGATTACTGAGTAGCTGGCTGCCCCGCGGTCGTGGGGAACGGTTCGCGAGCCGCGTGCAGCTCCCAGAACGTGTCGGTGACGTCGGGCAGGAGTAGTTCGAGCTTTGCGTCGATACGGGCGATGAGTTCCTCGATCTGAAGCGTCGTGAGGCCTACGCGTACGTGGAGTTCGCCTGTCACGAGCACGCTGTGCGTCCCGATCTGCATGGTCAGAAGCCGCACGATCAGTTCCACCTCGGGAAACGACTCGACTGTCGAGCGGATCGCCGCGCGCGTCTCCTCGCTTGCGGCGGCGCCCAACAAGAGGCTCCTCGATTGCAACCCGAGAATGAGTGCCGCCATGGTCAGCACGCCGCCGATGGCGATGGATGCGAGCCCGTCCCAGAGCTCCGAACCGAGTAGCTGTGAGAGGAGCAGCCCGACAGCCGCGATCGTGAGGCCTGTAAGTGCTGCGCCATCTTCCCAGAAGACGGTCTTCGTACTGAGGTCTGGCGAGCTGCGGATGTAGTGGACGAGCGTCCAACCGTGCTGCCTGGCGCCGCGCAGCAACGCCCGGATGGCCACGCTGAAGGAGATGGATTCGAAGACGAACGCCATGGCGAGGACGCCGAAGCCGACGAGCAGCTCCGTCGAGTCGCGGTCACGTGAACCACCTTCGACGAGGGTGCGGATGCCTTCGTACACCGAGAATGTTGCCCCTGCGACGAAGATGAAGAGCGCGGCGAGGAAGGACCAGAAGAACCCCTCTTTGCCGTAGCCGTGCGGGTGGCTGGCATCTGCCTGCGCGTGGGAAAGGTTGATGCCGACCAGCAGGAAGACCTGGTTCATCGTGTCGGCGAACGAGTGCCCGGCTTCGGCGAGCAACGCGCTGCTATGCGTGAAAATACCCGCAACCAGCTTGCCGAGCGCAATCCCAAGATTCGTGGCCATGGCGGCCAAAACGGTCGAGCGGCTCTCTTCGGCCATGGAGGCATCGTAACCCGGCTGCCCGAATGCGCGACGCCGCAGCCGGGCCAAACAACCGGCATCGGGCGGTGCGAGTCCCCACCGCCGCGGATGATGGCCCGGCCAAAACCCGCTATCCTCCACCCATCGCCGCTCGGCCACCCCGGCATCGCCGGGGTGGGACGAGACAGATTATTCGAGCGGAGGAGGACCCATGGGAGAAGCAGTTACTTTCAAGTCGAACGGCGGCACGGCCTCGGGCTACCTCGCCAAGCCGGCTTCGGGCACCGGCAAGGGCGTGATCGTCATCCAGGAGTGGTGGGGGCTGAATGACAACATCAAGGGCATTGCCGACCGCTTCGCCAAAGAGGGATTTGTCGCGCTTGCCCCGGACCTCTACCACGGCAAAATCGCGGCTGAGCCCGATGAAGCCGGTAAGTCGATGATGGCCATGAACATCGGCCAGGCGGAGAAGGACCTTCGAGGCGCAGTGACCTACCTCAAAGAGTTGACCGGCGCTCCCGTGGGCACGGTTGGCTTTTGTATGGGTGGAGCGCTCAGCCTCTTCGCGGCATGCACGAACGGGGATGCGGTGGGCGCTTGCGTCGATTTCTACGGCGGCCACCCGGCGGTGAAGTACAACTTCGATGCGCTAACCGCGCCGGTCCTGGGCATCTGGGCAGAGCACGATGATTTCGTCAACCCCAACGTGCCGGGCTACGAAGCTGCGCTCAAAGAACGCGGCAAATCGTTCGAATTCATCACCTACCCAGGCACGGCGCACGCTTTCTTCAACGACGAGCACCCCGAGCCCGAACATAACCCGGCCGCGGCGAAAGCCGCGTGGGAAAAGACGCTCACGTTCTTCCGCGCTCATCTTTAGGCGCTATTCACACACGCGCCAGGGAAGTGGGGACCACGCGAGGCCGAAGCCCGATCCCTAAACGGATCCTGGCGCTCTCTGCGTCCCTGGCGGTAAGACAACTCGACGGAGGCATCCATGGGCAAGCTCGACGGTAAAGTCGCGATCGTCACCGGCGGTGCCTCGGGCATCGGCAAGCGCACGGCGGAGGTGTTCGTCGAAGAGGGAGCCCGGGTCATCATCGCGGACGTCGATAACGACGGCATCGGTGCGATGGTGGCCTCGCTCGGGCACAACTACGCCGATGGCGCGAACGTCGATGTGCGCGACGAAGAAGCGGTCCAGCGCATGGTGGCGCAGGCCGTCCGGCGCTTCGGCCGGCTGGATATCGCCTTCAACAACGCCGGCGTCGGTGGCTTTTCGCCAATCGAAGGCTATGCCCTGGCCGATTGGGACCGCGTCATCGGGATCTCGCTGACGGGGACGTTCCTGAGCATCAAGCACGAAGCGGCGCAGTTCATCGCCCAGGGCCAGGGCGGCAGCATCATCAACGTGGCTAGCCTCAACGCTTTGCAGGCGACGGAAGGGTTCGCGGCCTATTGTTCGGCGAAGGCGGGCGTGGCGATGCTGACGAAGGTCGCGGCGCTGGAGCTGGGACGCCGGAACGTGCGCGTGAACGCCATCGGGCCGGGCCTCATCCACACTCCAGCGACGGCCGGGATGCTGGCGATTCCCGGCCTTGAGGACGCGTTTATCCACGAGGCGCCCATCGGGCGCGCCGGCGAACCGGAAGACATCGCGCAGCTCGCGGTTTACCTCGCCTCCGATGCGTCATCGCTGATGACGGGCCAAACGCTGTACATCGATGGCGGCGCAAGCCTCAAGAAGTACCCGGAACTCTTCGGCTTCTTCGGCCTGCAGGGATAAGCCCCAAGGAGCCGCGGCGGTGGGCGCTACGCGAGCTGCTCCGCTACGAGGTCCCCCATTTGCACGGTATCGACCACATGGTTGCCGGCGGCGGCGATGTCCGGCGTGCGGTGGCCGTCGCGGATGACCTGGTCGACGGCCGCCTCGATCGCTGCGGCCTCTGTCTCGAGCCCGAGCGACAGGCGCAGCATCATGGCGGTGCTCAGGATCATGGCCAACGGGTTGGCCTTCCGTTGGCCCGCGATGTCCGGCGCGCTGCCATGGATCGGCTCGTAGAGGCCGAAACCGGTGCCG
>DATNET010000075.1:0-2055 GCA_035606745.1 Tepidiformaceae bacterium | reverse complement strand
CCTCTTTGATACGCACCCACCGATAGACGAGCGCATCAAATTGCTCCGCGAAATGTAGATGCTGGGCTAGTAGGCCGCGCGCCCTACTCGTTGCCTGGTTGCACGTCGGCGGTTACGCCCGCCATCACGTCCAGCCAGGCCATGAACTCGTCCGTCGACATCGGTTCGAGATCGTCGCCGGCGGGGTCCGGTGCCGGCGCACCTGGTTCACTCAGAGCCGCGGCCCGGAGCACAATGGCGCCGTCCATCGTCAGCACAATTGAAACCGCGTCGCCGGGGTGAAGGTTCGCAGCACGGAGAAGGGCGGCCGGCAAGGCCACCGTGCCGTCGTCCTCGACTGAGATTTCAGCCATACCGCAATGCTAGCATCGTCCCCGGCCCTTTCGTTTCAGGCTAGAATGAGGCTTGCAAGATGCGGGCTGGCCCATTGGTCGTCCGTCAGCGCAAGGAGCTAACCATGGCCGACAAAGCAGAAGCAATTGCCCAACTTCAAGCAGCCCACGATGGCTTCCGTGCTCCCATCGCGGAGCTGCCCGATGCGGCCTACGGCGAGACGTTCCTCGGCACGTGGAACTTAAGTCAGATACTGGCCCACATGTCTGGCTGGTACGACGAACTCGCACCGGGATTCGAGCGCGCGGGCCGCGGCGAACGGCCCACTCCGGAAGGCGTCGACTACAGCGACCCGCAGCCGTGGAATGACAAGTTCGCCGCGAAGGCCCGTCCCGGGCGGGCCGCTCTCGCCCAGTTCGATGCTTCGTATGACAACTACAAAGCCGCAGCTGAAAAGTTGGACGCCAGCAACTATGGGGTCGACCCCGAGCGCGGCCGCCCGAAGATCGGCAATCGACTGCTCCAGGGTGCCGGCATCGGCCACTTTGAAGAGCACACGCCGGATGTCGCGAGCTGGCTGGCGAGCCGCAAAGCTTAAGCCGCCCGTGGATTCGCGAGGCCATTAGCGTGCAGATCCCGATGTTCCCGCTGCGCACGGTCCTCTTCCCCGGCATGCCCCTCCCGCTCCGCATATTCGAAGACCGCTACAAGACGATGGTCGCGGAACTGCTGGAGAGCGGCGGCGTGTTCGGTGTTGTCCTGATCCGCGAGGGTGACGAGGTGGGCGGCGGCGCCATCCCGCACACAGTCGGGACGACCGCGCGCATCGAAGAATGCACGCCGATCCCCGGCGGCCGCTTCTCCCTTACAGCGCGCGGCTCCCAACGCTTTCGTCTCTTGAGGATGTTAGAGCCCCGGCCTTACCCGTTTGGAGAGGTCACACTGATCGACGATGCCTTCGTGGAGCCAACACCCCAGCTGAAGCTCGCCATCGAAACGGTGCGGACGACGTTCCCCGTCTATTTCCGCCTCGCGCTGTCGCTGACGGACCAGTGGGCACAGGGCCTCCGATTGCCAGCATCGCCCCATGCGCTGGTCAACTTCGTGGTGCCCTGGCTCCAGACCGATGAGGAGGTCAAGCAGCGCCTGCTCGACCTCGAGCCCGCGGGCCAACGTGTCGCGGCCCTTGCCGAGTTGATCGACGACTTGCTTAGCCGCACGCGCGAGGAAGTCACCGAATATCGCCGGCGCAAGTTCAACGCGATCGGCTCTCAGAACTAGCAGCCGTTCCGGCTCAGCCTCACGCTCCGGGCAGTGCCAACATCCGTTCGAGCGCCACGAGCGACCACTTTCGGGTCTCGTCGTCGACCCGAATTTCGTTGGTGATGTGGCCCTGCAACAGTCCTTCGAACACCCAGGCGATGTACGCCGGGTGGATGCGATACATCGTGCTGCAGGGGCAAACCACGGGGTCGAGACAGAAGACCGTCTTATCGGGATTCGCTTTGGCGAGGCGGTTGACGAGGTTGATTTCGGTGCCGACGGCCCAGATCGAGCCTGCAGGCGCGGCTGTAATCTCCTTCACGATCTTGGCTGTCGAGCCCCAATCGTCCGCGGCTTGCATTACTTCCCACTTCGTCTCCGGGTGGACGATCACACGCACCCCAGGATGTTCCTCGCGAGCCTTGTCGATCTGCGCCACCGAGAACCGCTGGTGCGTGC
>DATNET010000058.1:0-5127 GCA_035606745.1 Tepidiformaceae bacterium | reverse complement strand
CACGCCCGCTGTTCTTCGAACATCAACCCGGGCCAACGGCCAACGCTGCGCCACCGAAGCCCGCGCCGGCAGTTCCGCAAGCGCCCGGGCTTGCAGGCGCCCGCATCGACGCCAGCGACCCGCTCGCCGTCCTCCACCACGGCAAAGCCGATTCAGCCGAATCAACCGGAACGGCTCCCGAACTTCAGGACCTGCCGCCAGGTGTGAACGCCATTCGCGCACCTCTGCAGGGCACCATCGTCGGGATTGACGTCCGCGAAGGCGATCTCGTCCGTGCCGGCCAGCAGTTGCTCGTCATGGAGGCGATGAAGATGGAGCACGTCATCGCCGCCGAAGTGAGCGGGCGCGTGCAACGACTCGCCGTGTCCATCGGCGATGCCGTCTTTGCCGGGCACGTCGTCGTGCTGGTCGAAGCCGCCGACGTTGCCGCTACGGCTGCCGCAGGTGTGTCCGGCGAAGACCTCGACAACATCCGGCCCGACCTAGCGGAAGTGCACGCGCGCCACGCTATCGGTCTCGATGCCGCCCGCCCGGACGCCGTCGCCCGCCGCCGCAAAACCGGCCAGCGCACCGCCCGGGAAAACATCGAACAGCTGTGCGACGAAGGGTCGTTCGTCGAATACGGGCCCCTCGTCATCGCCGCCCAGCGCCGCCGTCGCGCACTCGAAGACCTCATCGAACGCACGCCCGCCGATGGGCTCGTGGCCGGCATCGGCACCGTCAACGCAGATCGGTTTGGACCGGATCGGTCGCGCTGCATCGCCATGTCCTACGACTACACAGTGCTCGCCGGCACGCAAGGCTCGCAAAACCACCGCAAAAAGGACCGCATGTTCGAAATCGCCGAAAAGTGGCGCCTGCCGGTCGTCTTTTTCACCGAAGGTGGCGGCGGCCGCCCCGGCGACACCGATGGCATCGGCGTCGCTGGCCTCGATTGCATGGCGTTTCACTACTTCGGCAGGCTGAGTGGCCTGGTGCCGCTGGTCGGCATCACTTCTGGCCGTTGCTTCGCCGGGAACGCCGCCCTGCTGGGGTGTTGCGATGTCGTCATTGCGACGCGCGGAGCGAACATCGGCATGGGTGGCCCCGCCATGATCGAAGGCGGCGGCCTCGGCATCTTTCGCCCCGAGGAAGTCGGCCCGACGGATGTGCAGTCGCCCAACGGCGTCATCGATGTGCTCGTCGCCGATGAACAGGAAGCCGTGGCCGTCGCCCAAAAGTACCTGTCTTACTTCCAGGGACCCGTCGCGGACTTCGAATGCGCCGACCAGCGCCTGCTGCGAAGCGTCATCCCCGAAAACCGGCTCCGCGTCTACGATGTCCGTTCAGTCATCGAAACGCTCGCAGACACGGGCTCCGTGCTCGAGCTCCGCCGCCAGTTCGGCCCCGGGATGGTCACCGCGTTCATCCGCATCGAAGGGCGGCCCGTCGGCGTAGTCGCGAACAACCCGGTGCACCTCGCCGGGGCGATTGAAAGCGACGGCGCGGATAAGGCCGCCCGCTTCATGCAGCTCTGCGACGCCTTCGACATCCCGCTCCTCTTCTTGTGCGATACCCCGGGGATCATGGTCGGGCCCGAGGTCGAGAAGACCGCCCTCGTCCGCCACGCCGCGCGCATGTTCGTGACGGGCGCCAGCGTAAGCGTGCCCTTCTTCACCATCGTGCTGCGCAAGTCGTACGGGCTGGGCGCGCAGGCTATGGCCGGCGGCAGCTTCAAAGCGCCGTTCTTCGCTGTCTCGTGGCCCACCGGTGAGTTCGGCGGTATGGGCCTCGAGGGCGCGGTCAAACTCGGCTATCGCAACGAATTGGCCGCGATCGAAGACCCCGACAAGCGCCGCGAAGCGTACGAAGAGATGGTCGCCCGCAGCTACGAGCGCGGCAAAGCCGTCAACACCGCCTCGCATTTCGAAATCGACGACGTCATCGACCCGATCGACTCTCGCCGCTGGGTCTCGCGCACGCTTGCCTCGGTCCCGCCGCCGTTGCCGCGAAGCGAAAAGAAACGCCCCTGCATCGACACGTGGTGAACCGGGAGCGCGGAGCGACCGCAGCGGACCCAAGTTTTGTCTCTACTCTCTCGTCTCTCGTCTCCTCATCTCGCCGGGTTTACGCGCCATGCGCGCGGAGTATCATGCGGGCCCAATGGAACTGCTCGCCGGCCAACGCTTCAACGTCGCTTCCTACAGCATCGCTGCCGGCTACGCTGCCTGGCTGCTCCGCCAGTTCGGCGCCGATGTGCAGCACACCACAGCCCTCGACCCCGAGGCCATCGGTGCGTTCCTCGGCGAAGGCGCGACCTTCGATCCTGCGCCAGCACTTCGGCCCACTCCCGGCATTACCTTTATCACCGATGCCCCGGTTAAGGCTGCGCACCGGCAACTGCTGGGAGAGTTCGCACAGGCCGGCGATGTCATCTGGATAACGCCGTGGGGGCTGTCGAATTCCTGGAGCGAGCGTCCCGCGAGCGACCTCGCGCTCCACGCAGCCGGCGGCTGGATGACCTCCGTCGGCGACCCCGGCCGTGAGCCGCTCGGGCCTCCCGGCGCCCAAGGCCAGTTCGTCGCAGGAATGTACGCGGCCATCGCCGCCCTGCGCCACGCCCCCGGGCTGGGCGGAGAGGCTGAAGCGGGCCGTGGCCTTATCGATGTCCCAATCGCCCAGGGCATTGCCGCGACGATGATTTACGACGCCGTCGCCTTCCAGTACTTCGGCAACCTGCGCCAGCGCGTGGGCAACCGCTTCGCCGCAAGCCAGCCAACGATCACGACGCAGCCCTGCAAGGACGGCTTCGTCGGCATCCACTGCGCCCTCCACGGGCAGTGGCTGGCGCTCTGCGAGCTCATCGGGCACCCGGAACTGTCCTCCGACCCGCGATTCGCTTCGCTGTTGGCTCGCGCCCAGAACATCCGCGAACTCGATACGTACCTGCAGCCCTGGCTCGCCGAACGCACTCGCTTCGAGGCCTATCACGACCTCGAAGCAGCCCACATCCCCTCGTCTCCGCTCCCCACGATCGCCGAAGTGCTCCAATCTCCGCAGCTTCGCGAACGAAAATCGTTCCGTGAAGTTACGACTCCCTCCGGGCGGCGCTACAGGGTGCCCGGACCCCCTGCACGCGTCCTCCGAGAATCTGGCCAGGCCCCGGACGCGACACAGCCGGATCCGCAGGATGATTGCTGGCTGCCAGGCCGGGTGCGCGTCGTCGACCTCTCCATGGGCTGGGCAGGACCACTCGTCGGTTTCAACCTCGCGTCCTTCGGCGCAGATGTCATCAAAGTCGAGAGCCATACGCACTTTGACTGGTGGCGCGGCTCCCGGCCGCCCGGCGACGACCCATCCCAGAAATTGTTTGAACACAGCCATGTGTTCAACACCACAAATCGCGGCAAGCGCGGCATCACGCTCAATCTCGCGACACCCCGCGGGCGAGACCTGGCCTTGCGCCTCATTTCCACCGCCGATGTGCTGCTGGAAAACTACGGCGCGGGCGTCCTCGAAAAGCTCGGCCTCACCTACGACATCCTCAGCGCGGCAAACCCGCGCCTGATCATGCTGCGCCAGCCCGGCTTCGGCTCCTCCGGCCCGGAAGCGCTCTACCACGCCTTTGGAAACACCATCGAAGGCATGTCCGGGCTCACCTCCCTGATGGGCTACCCGGGCGGCCCGCCGATGATGATGAGCAACGCCTTCGGCGACCCCGTCAGCGGTCTGCTCGGCACCATCGCCGTCCAGGCGGCGCTCACCGCACGCGAAAGCGATGGGCGCGGGCGCCTCATCGAGTGTGCGCAGCTCGAGGGCTTTCTCCCGCTCGTCGGCGAGGCGATCATCGCTGCGCAGGCCACCGGAGAACAGCCGCCGCGCCGTGGGAACGAGCGGCCCGGCCACGTGCCATGCGGCGCCTTCCCATGCGCCGGCGAAGACCGGTGGGTGGCAATCGATGCATGTACCGATGCACAGTGGTCGGCACTCGCTGCCGCCATCGGTGAGCCGTTGGCAACCGATCCCTCACGTTCCACTGCAGCGGGCCGCACAGCCAACCGCGAGGGCATCCTTGAAGGCGTGAGTGCGTGGGCCGCGAATCGCGATCGCGACGACATCGTTGAGCTGCTCGCTGCGGCTGGCGTGCCCTGCGCCCCGGTCCACAATGAGTCCGAAGTGCTCTTTGCCGAGCCGTTCGCGACGGGCTTCTGGGCCGGCGAAGAGCGCGAACACGTCGGCTACCATCAATACCCGTCGATGGCATTCACGGTCGCCGGCGCCCATATCGCCTCGCCGGGCCCCGCGCCCACGCTCGGACAACACAATGCCGAAGTCTTTGCCGGTATGGGCCTGGGCGAGGCCGAACTCAACGCGCTTCGCGCTGAAGGCGTCGTCGGCGAAGTCCCGGCAGGCTAGGCTAGGCTAGGCCAGGCTAGGCGACGTCGCAGGGGCCGCTGGGCGGCCCGTCGCGCCGCGCCCGCACCACCGCGTAGGATGAGCCCCACAAATCCCTTCACTGGAGCGCCATATGTTCGAAACCGATCAATACGAAGGCATGATCGCCGAAACCATCGCCATCCGCGGCCATGACGGCGATCTCATCAACGCCTACTTCGCGCGGCCGATGGGCGCCGGGCCCGTCCCCGGCGTCGTCGTCCTCCACCATATGCCCGGTTGGGATGAGTGGTACAAAGAGGCCACCCGCAAGTTCGCCTACCACGGCTACGCAACCCTCGCGCCAGACCTCTACCACCGTATCGGTCATGGCGCCCCGGAAGACGTTGCAGCCCGGGCTCGCGCGGCGGGCGGCATCCCGGATGACCAGGTAGTTGGTGACGCCGCTGCCTGCCGCGACTTCCTCCGCGGCCAGCCCACTTCCAATGGCAAGGTCGGCGTCATTGGTAGCTGTAGCGGCGGCCGCCATGCCTACCTCGCCGCGACCCGATCGCCGGGCTTTGATGCCGTCGTCGACCTCTGGGGTGGCCGCGTTGTGATGAAAGAGGAAGAGCTGACGCCGAACCAGCCAGTGGCGCCGCTCGACTACACGAAGGACCTGCAGTGCCCGCTACTGGGCCTCTTCGGCGAGGAGGATCGCGGCCCTTCGCCCGCCCAGGTCGCGACCCACGAGGAGGAACTCAAGCGGCTCGG
>DATNET010000253.1:0-5796 GCA_035606745.1 Tepidiformaceae bacterium | reverse complement strand
GCGCTTGCGGCGACGCTCTCACCAAACTATGGCATCTATGGCCCCGCCTTCGAGCTGATGGAGCGGCGTCCGCTTGAGCCAGGCAGCGAAGAGTACCGGGACTCCGAAAAGTATCAGCTCCGGTCCTGGGACATCGACAGTGCTGAGAGCCTGGCGCCGCTGATCACGCAGGTCAATATGATCCGGCGGGAGCATGCCGGCCTGCGGCGCCCGGGGCCGTTGCAGTTCCATGAATGCGATAACCCCAACCTCCTTATCTACACGCGAGCCACGCCGGACCTCTCGGACATTGTCCTTGTGGCAGCGAACTTCGACCTCTACCGCCCGCAGCAGGGGCACTTCGAGGTAGCACTCCCGAACGCCGCAGGGCTAGAAATGCGGCCTTTGCTGGGCGAGGGCTTGCATTGGGAAAGCGGTCGCGGGATGGTTGAGTTGGACCCGGCCAGGGGCCCGGTTGTGATTGCTGCGTTGCAGGCGCAAGGGTGACGCAAGACAAGACGGCTGGGGCCTCGGCGGTGGTGAGGGCCGGTGCGATTGAGAGGGCGAGCGGGTCCAGCCCGGCGCCGACGACCACGCTGAAGGCGATCGCGCCGCCACGCCCGGCCAGGCCCAAGGCCTCGAAAGGACTCTCAATGGCAGCTCCCGCGCGCGCCAAAGCGGCAGGCGCAACGGACCCGCTCTGGTACAAGGACGCGATCGTCTACGAGCTGCACGTGCGCGCGTTTTGCGATGGCAACGGCGACGGCATCGGCGATTTCCCCGGCCTGACATCGAAGCTCGATTACCTGTACGACCTTGGGATCACGGCCATCTGGCTGCTTCCGTTCTACGTTTCACCGCTCAAGGACGATGGCTACGACATCGCGGACTATCGCCGCATCCATCCCGCGTACGGGACGATGCGCGACTTCCGCAAATTCCTTTCCGAGGCCCACGCCCGTGGCATCCGTGTCATCACTGAACTGGTGCTCAACCACACGTCGGACGAGCACGAGTGGTTCCAGAAATCGCGGAACGCGCCTCCGGGCAGCCCCTGGCGCAACTTTTACGTTTGGAGCGACACGGCCCGCGAATACGCGGGCACGCGGGTGATCTTCAAAGACTACGAGCGTTCGAACTGGGCGTGGGACCCGGACGCGCAGGCGTACTACTGGCATCGCTTTTACGCGCATCAGCCGGACCTCAACTTCGAGAACCCGGAAGTGCGGAAGCAGATGCTCGCAGTGGTCGATTTCTGGCTTTCGCAGGGTGTGGACGGCCTCCGGCTGGATGCTGTGCCGTATCTCTTCGAACGCGAAGGGACGACCTCCGAAAACCTGCCAGAGACGCACGAATTCCTGCGTACGTTACGCCGCCATGTGGATGAACGTTACCCCGGCACGGTGCTGTTGGGCGAAGCGAACCAGTGGCCCGAAGACGCCGCTGAGTACTTCGGCCAGGACGACGACGAATGCAACATGCTTTTCCACTTTCCGCTCATGCCGCGCATCTTCATGTCCGTCGGCATGGAGGACAGCTTCCCGATCGTCGACATCATTGAGGCGACGCCGCGCCGCGGAGAGTCATCCACGTGGGCGGTGTTCCTGCGCAACCACGATGAGCTCACGCTCGAAATGGTCACGGATGAAGAGCGTGACCAGATGTACCGCTTCTACGCCGAAGAGCAGCGGGCACGCGTCAACCTTGGCATTCGCCGGCGGCTGGCACCGCTGTTGGGGAACGAACGCCGGCTGATCGAGCTCGTGAACGCGATCCTCTTCAGCATCCAGGGGACGCCCATCATCTACTACGGCGACGAGATTGGGATGGGCGACAACATCTACCTGGGCGACCGCGATGCTGTGCGGACGCCGATGCAGTGGAACGCGGACAAGAATGCGGGTTTTAGCAGTGCTAACCCGCAACAACTCTATCTGCCCGTGATCTTTGGCTCTGAGTACCACTACGGCGCGGTGAACGTGCAGGCACAGCAGGCCAACCGGTCGCTGCTGCTGGAGTGGATGCGGCGCATCATTGCGCTGCGAAAGCGCCATCGGGCACTCAGCCGGGGCTCCATGGTTTTCGTGCCGTCCGACAACCGCAAGATCCTCGCGTTCGTGCGCGAGTACGAAGGCGAGCGGGTGCTCATGGTCGGGAACCTCGGGCGTTTCGCTCAGGGGGTAAACCTCGGCCTTCAGCAGTACGCCGGGTCAACGCCGGTGGAGATGTTCGGCCAGGCGTCGTTTCCAGCGATCGGTGAGTCGCCTTACTTCCTCAGCCTTGCGCCGCATGCGTTCTACTGGTTCAACCTCGAAAACCGGACGGGCGATGCGCGCCTTCCTTCACCATTCGCAGCGGAATCGATCGTCTTCGATGGCAAAAGCTGGGAGGACTGCCTGGAGCGGCCGAACGCAGAGGCGCTCGAACAGATCCTGACGCGCCACTTGCCCTCGCAGCGCTGGTTCAGCGGCAAGTCGCGGCGCATCAGCCGGACGACCATCGTCGACCGTATCCCGATGTCGGGCGCCGACGGTACGCGCATCTTTTACCTTGTGCTGAGGGTGGAGTTCCTCGACGGGCAGCCGCAGGACTACGGCATGTTCGTAACGGCGGTGCCCGAGGAAATCGCCGGTGAAATTCGTCAGTCGAGTCCGGCGGCATGCATCGCACTACTCCAGGCCGGGGGTGCCTCCTGGCAGCTTGTGGACGCGACCGTGGTGCCGGCGGTTGCGCGGCAACTGCTGGATGGATTTGAGGGCCGGCGCCGGTTCCAGGGCCGCGAATTCACGATCCACCATATCGTGCATAGCCGCCTGCCCCGCCGCGCTGTCGCCGAGCCCACCGCGACGTCGGTGCTCGTCGGCGAACAGAGCAACACCTCGATCACTTACAGCGAGGGGCTCATCCTCAAGACGATTCGTCGCCTTGAGACCGGAACCAACCAGCAGGTTGAGCTCGAACGCTACCTGGCTACGACGCCGTTCGCACCGCACGTGCCGCGTGTCGTTGGCGTGATGGAATTGACGCGGCAGCACCGCGCACCGGCGACCATCGGCGTCCTCGAGACGCTCATCTCGCACCGCACCGACGCGTGGAGCTACGCGCTCGAAGAGGTGGAGCTGTTCCTCGAAGCGACCGCGCGTGAGCAGCCGGGCCAGGCCATGACGTTTGCGGCGGGCCCGTTTCCGTTCGGGCGTGCGGAGTCGGCGATTAGCTCCTGGCTGGTAGAACGGACGGACACGTGGATGGACCTCACGCGCACGATGGGGCGCCGCACGGCGGAGATGCACATCGCGCTTGCCAGTGGGACGGCGCCGGACATTGTGCCGGAGCCGCACACCCCGTTTTCGCGGCAGGCCTGGGCGCACAGCCTCCGTTCCCGGGCGCGCGAGACGTTCCTCGCCGTCCGCGCTTCTCTGCCAACAATGGACGAGCCGGCCCGGTCGCTTGCCGAGACAGCGCTCAGCCGGCGCGAGGAGGTGCTTCAGCGTCTCGCGGCGGTCTCCAAGCGGCCGCTTTCGGGCAAGCGCGTGCGCTGCCACGGCGACTACCACCTCGGGCAGGTCCTCGTCATAGGCACCGATATTGCGATCATCGACTTCGAAGGTGAGCCGGCCCGGACGTTGGGCGAACGGCGCGCAAAGAAATCCGCATTATCGGATGTGGCAGGAATGCTTCGCTCATTCCACTATGCAAGCCAGCGAGGCGCCCGCTCCCTCATTCACGCGGAGAAGGCGCCGGGAGTCGAAACCGCCAACCTGGAGGCGTGGGCGGCGGCGTGGTACGCGTGGACTTCGGCGAATTTCCTCGCTGCCTACAGGGAGACGGCGGAAGCGTCGACGATCCTCCACGACGATGACGACGAGTTCGCGTTCGTGCTTCAGACGTGCCTCCTGGAAAAGTCTCTAAGCGAAGTGGTCTACGAACTGGGCCATCGGCCGGAATGGCGGGATGTCGCGCTCACAGGGTTGCTCGAATCGCTGTCCGGGCGCTTCGGTGAGTAGCGGCCGGGCCACGCTAACCACGAAGATCACGAAGAGCACAGAGTTCGGACCATAAACGACATTCAGCCCTAAACGAGCCTTCGCGTTCAAAGCGACTTCGCTCGCTCCGGGTTCTTGGTGGCTAACGTCCCGGCCTACGGTTGCCCGAGCAGAGCGGCGCTGTGGCCGGGAAGCGTGAGGCGGCGACGTTCGAGCTTCGGTGCGAAACCGTTGCCGCCAAATCGCCCCTCGCCGGTGTGGAGTAGCACCTTCATCGTGTCCGGGAATGGGACGACGACCGTCTCGCCGACGTTGATAGCGAGCCAGCGCTGCTCACCCTCGGCTTCGAACGACACCAGCCCCCAGCGATGGCCGCCGCGGGTGATGATGGGCAGGCGTGCTTCGCGGTAAGCCCTGAGCACGGGGTCGCCCCTGCGCATGTCGAGCGCTGCGCGATGGAGTTCACGCGCGAGCTTTCGCACGCCACTTTCGCCCTCCTCGATGCGAAGCCTTGAGCGGGTGAAGGTGTCGGGCGATTGGGGGTCGGGGATGATATCGCGAAACGCTTCATCCCGGAACGCCGAAAACGCCTGGAACTCTCCGCGGCGGCCCTCGGTCACCGCCTTTCCGAGCGCCTCTTCGTGGTCCGTGAAGTAGAGGAACGGCGACGAGGCGAGGAACTCCTGCCCCTGAAAGAGGAGCGGCGTCTGGGGCAACAAGAGCAGCAGCAACGTCAGCGCGAGGACATCCCGTTGGGAGGCGACAGCGTCGAGCCGGTCGCCGAGTGCGCGGTTGCCCACCTGGTCGTGGTTCTGGATGCAGTAGATGAACGCGGGCCAGGGACTCTGCCGGGCATGGGTGCCGCGCTTATAGCCCACGCCATCGTCGTGCTGGCCCTCGAACAGAAACCCATGGCGGAGCGTGAGCATTACCTGGCGCATATCGCCCCGGAAGCCACGGAAGTAGGCCTCCCGCTGGGGCTCAAACAGCGACCGGACGGCGTGATGGAAGTCATCGGCCCAGACGGCATCGAAGCCAAAGCCGCCGAATTCTCGGGACGTGATGTAGCGGACGTCGTTCTCGTGGCTCTCGGCGGTGAGGTAGGGGCGGCGCTTGAGCCTCGGATAGCGCTCGGCGGCGGCGCTGATGCTGGCGAGGATGTGTTCGCTGGAGGCGTCGAAGATCGCGTGCGTCGCGTCCAGCCGGAAGCCATCGATGTGGTATTCGTGTGTCCAGTGCAGCACGTTTTCGATGACGAAGCGGCGCACGCCCTCCGAGCCTTCTCCATCGTAGTTAATGGCCGGGCCCCACGGCGTGTGGTAGCGGTCGGTCACATACTTGTGGGAATAGAGGCCGGTGTAGTTGCCATCGGGGCCGAAGTGGTTGTAGACGACATCGAGGATGACGGCCAGGCCGGCGTTATGGGCGGCATCGACGAATCTCCGGAGCCCATCAGGGCCGCCGTAGACTTCCGCGGGGGCGAACATCGCGACGCCGTCGTAGCCCCAGTTCCAACGCCCAGGGAACGAAGCCACGGGCATGAGTTCGATGGCCGTGAAGCCGGTCGCCCGGAGTTGCGCCAGCCGTTCGATCGCTGAATCGAACGTGCCTCCCGGCGTGAGCGTGCCGATGTGGCTTTCGGAGATGACGAGATCGTGGAAGAGAGGTGGCGTCCACGCCGCGTCGGTCCATGTGAATTGAGCCGGGTCCACGACTTCACTCAGACCATGAACGCCGTTTGGCTGGCTGCGCGAGCAGGGGTCGGGAAACGGGCCCTGGCCGTCGATGCGATAGCCGTAGCGGGTGCCCGCACCGGCGGCCTCCATGGTTGCTT
>DATNET010000036.1:0-2023 GCA_035606745.1 Tepidiformaceae bacterium | reverse complement strand
GAGGTGCACGTGACGAGGCGACTCGCCTAGCACCTGTCCGCGATCGTAGTGACCTGCTGGCCTGCCATGTCCGGTGGGACACGCAGGGGACGAGGGCCTCGATGCCTGGGCTGTGCGTAGCGCTCGACCACGAGGACCATCGCGTCGCAAGCAGAGAACCGGGCACGCGGTTCGAAGTGACCTGCGTCACACCACTCGAACCGCATCCGTGTGCCCTCCGTTATCCAGGTCATGGACATCGCCGCGCCCATCGTCCTCTCGGCCATAGACCTCGGGGTGGTCTTGGTCGTCTTCGCGATGCTGTTGTGGGCTGCCGTACAGGACGGCCGAACGACACGCCGGTAAGGCGCAGCCTCCTCACGCTCTGCTTCCAACGTGATTCATACGCGTTTTGCGGCGCACACCACACCGCTGTCGCGGTTACTTTGGCGGGAGCCGCGAGAGGCGCGGCGTAGCCGACTGGAGAGAGGTTGAATGTTGGGGCAGTTTCGTGCGCTCGCGTTACAGGTTGGCGTATTCGTGGCACTGTTCGTAGTGTGTGTCACGGGCGTCGCGGAGGCCAAGGCGCCCAGGCGCCTGGCGCTCGGCCAACTCGACTCGGTCACCGCTACCTGGTCGATTACGGTCACGGATTGCCCGTACTGTCTCGGCGGGGGACAAGTCGATCTCGCGAGCGGATCGCTGACTTCGCGCCACGTGCAGGTGGACGTCCGCGACCAGGGAGGTCGCCCGGTCGACACCTACGGGCGGCCGCTCCCCGCGGCGGGCGCTCTCTCGCTGGTCGGAGGCCGACCGAACATCAACCCGCTCCCCCAATGCGACGGTCCCGACCTCCGCGACATCAACGGACCAGCGAATACCTATGCGCTGAACGTCCTGTTCACGCGCGCGGCCGATCAGTTGGAGCTCAGCTGGACGCTGCCCTCCTGCGATGGGCAAATCGACGGCAAGCCCGCCCAAGCGACGCCGGCGCATACATCGATCCCCCTCTCGACGCTCAAGCAGAGCCGTTACAGCATCCGGTTCGCCGACACCGTTCCCTTCGACCTGGTGCCCGACCCCTCCGACGGTATCGACCACTGGCGCGGCACGATCTCCTACGACGCCACGCTCCGCTTCGCCCACCGATGCATCCGGCAGGGCAACGGCACCCGCCACTGCGTGTAGGCAGGGAGCCTCGCGCGTACGAGGTCCCCGCAGCCATGCGGGTTCCGAGGCTTGACCTCCCAAACTGACGCGCAGCTGCTCTCCGGAGCTAGGTTCCCACTGGCTGATCTCGGCCCGTTGAGGCCGCCGACCCTTCGCGCGGTCGCGCGTCTCACCCGCCGGAGAGCGGGCCCTTGCAGGTGCCTTTCAGTTCTTGCAGGCGGGCGACGGCTTGGTCGACGCCATCGCGGAGGTTGTCGCCTTCGAAGATGGCGCCGAAGGCGTTGATCGCGCCCTGGGCGCAGCTCGTGGCGGCGTCGGCTTCCGCCTTGGCCTTGTCGGTCTCTGCCTTGGCCTTGTCGGTCTCGTTGTTGGCCTGCGCCGCGCTCTCCTGAGCCTTGGCCTTGTCCTTCTCGGCCTGGTTGACGTCGCTCTGGAGTTGGGCGCTGGTCTCCGTCTCGGCGGCGAGATCGGAGCTCACGCCGTCGTAAGCCTGCTTGGCGCTCGCGCTGGCCTCTTGCGCGTTCTGGCCGGTCTTTCGCGCTCTCGGCCGCCTTCTCCGCGGCCTGCTGTTGCGCTTCGATGGTCGTGTTGGCGCTATCGAGATCCGATTGCGTGCTCAGCGCCCAGATCAACAGGCTGATGACGGCGAGGCCCAGGATCACCACCGCGACGATCCATCCCGTGCGATGCCGCCGCCGACCTGCATCACGAGGGTCCGGGCCCGGCGCCACCGGGCCGGTCGGGCCCGTCGGAGGCGTCGTCATGCGCCGACGGCGCCGCGGAGCGTGGCCTCGTCGGCGTCGCTGAGCGAGGTCTGCAGGACGTGGCCGTCGTGATTGCCCAGGCGCGGCAGCACCTTGTCGGGCGTGGATCG
>DATNET010000025.1:0-2191 GCA_035606745.1 Tepidiformaceae bacterium | reverse complement strand
CACGCGAACCCGGGCGTCATGACCTCGGCAGAGATCGCGGCCCTCCGCAAGGTTTCCGTCTCCCAGGGAATCATGCTCGAAAGCGTCTCTGAGCGACTCTGCGAAAAAGGTGGCGTCCATTACGGCTCGCCCGACAAGCGTCCCTCGGTGCGACTACAAACGATGCGGTGGGCGGGCGAACAGCAGGTACCGTTCACGTCCGGCATCCTCATCGGCCTCGGCGAGACACGCCAGGAGCGGATTGAGTCGTTCCTGGCGCTGCGCCGCCTGCACGACGAGTTCGGTCACATCCAGGAAGTGATCGTCCAGAATTTCCGGGCCAAGGCCGATACCAGGATGGCCAATGCGCCGGAACCGGACCTCGATGATCTGCTCTGGACGATCGCTGTCTGCCGCATCATTTTTGGCCCCGCGATGAACATCCAAGCGCCGCCCAACCTCAGTTATGACGACTACCCCAAGCTTGTCGCCGCTGGCCTCAACGACTGGGGCGGCGTCTCGCCGGTCACGCCTGACCACGTCAATCCGGAAGCGCCATGGCCGCACCTCGAAGCTCTGCGAGAGAACACCGCCGGCTGCGGTCGGGTCCTGACCGAGCGTCTCGCCGTGTACCCCGAATATGCGATGGAACCCTCGCGTTGGGAGGACGAAGCCCTCGCCACGGATGTCATCCGCGCGATCGACAGCGACGGTTTCGCGAAGGTCGAAGCGTGGTCTCCCGGCGACGCAGATGTGCTGCCGCCGCCTGAGTACGTGCCCGCAAAGGTCGGCCCAATGGGCGCATCACGCACCGGCACCGATGAAGTGCGGGCCATCCTCGCCCGCCTCGACGCCGGTGAGGATCCAACCGAAGCGGACATCGTCCGGCTCTTCCAGGCCCGTGGTGACGATTATCACGCGGTTTGCGCGGCCGCCGACACCCTGCGCAACAAGGTGAACGGTGACCCCGTGACCTACGTCGTGAACCGGAACATCAACTACACGAACATCTGTTACTTCAAATGCCAGTTCTGCGCATTTGCCAAGGGGAAGATGAGCGAGAGTCTGCGCGGGACGCCGTACAACCTCGGCATCGACGAAATCGTCCGGCGCGTCCACGAGGCTTGGGACCGCGGGGCCGTCGAAGTCTGTATGCAGGGCGGAATCCATCCCGAATACACCGGTAAGACCTACCTCGAAATCCTTCGAGCCGTAAAAGACACGCTGCCGCGCATGCATGTGCACGCATTTTCGCCGCTGGAAGTGTCGCAAGGTGCAGAAACGCTTGGCGTGACCGTCCCTGAGTTCCTCCACATGCTCAAGGAAGCGGGGCTCGGGACGCTGCCCGGCACAGCCGCGGAGATCCTTGACGACGAGGTCCGTGTGACGCTCTGCCCGGACAAGCTCACCACGGATGAATGGCTGAATGTGGTAGAGGCCGCGCACCGCGAGGGTTTCCGGACGACTTCGACAATCATGTATGGCCACATTGACCGCCCCCGAAACTGGGCCCGGCACCTCATGCGCTTGCGAGAACTCCAGCAGCGTACCGGTGGTATCACCGAGTTCGTCCCACTGCCGTTCGTGCATATGGAGGCGCCGATTTACCTCAAGGGACGAGCCCGGTCAGGACCCACTTTTAGGGAAGCAGTGTTGATGCACGCGGTATCCCGGCTCGCGCTGCACCCCCTTATCACGAATATCCAGGTGTCGTGGGTGAAGATGGGCGAGGCCGGCGTGAAAGCGTGCCTGGCAGCGGGCGCCAACGACATGGGCGGAACGCTGATGAACGAGAGCATCTCCAAGGCTGCGGGCGCCGCCTTCGGCCAGGAACTGCCGCCCGAGGAGATGGACCGCATTATCCTTTCCATGGGTCGAAAGCCGGTGCAGCGTACGACGCTGTACGGGCTCGCACCGGAAGACCGGCAGATCGCTTCGCTCCATGCTCCGGAGCTTGCACCGATCATCCTGACGCCCGTGAAGAAGTACGAACGCAAGCCCGTGCCGGAGCCGGCCTAGCGTTCGATTGCGCTGCCGGTTCCCTAGCGTGGCCGCCAGCTTACAACGCCAACCGTCACGGGTTCGGTCGTCAGCGCTGAGCCTCCGTCCATATCGAACAACATCTTCTTCGCCGCCTCCTGAAGTACCCTGTCCTTGGCGCCGCCGGGCTCGATGAAGAGTTGATGCCGAATGACCTCAATGGCAGCGTCCG
>DATNET010000003.1:0-4860 GCA_035606745.1 Tepidiformaceae bacterium | reverse complement strand
CGCCGGACCTTGGCCGAAGCTCATCTACCTGCGTTCGAACGTTAGTGCTGTAGTCGACATTTAGTCAACCGCTTGAGCATTTTATCCCATAGCGCGGGCGCACAATCCAACTATCCACTGGGGTAGCGACAAGCCCTGTCGCGAACCATCCCAGCCTCTGGAATCTGAGGACTCGTCACCGGTCGAAAGTCGATTTCGCCCGCCGCCGCTGTCAGGTGGCCCACATCTTCCGCCCGATGCCAATCACGGCGCGCTCAATATGGCTCCGCCGCGCCGAGCCGTGGCTAGTGCGTCTCGCCGCCCAACGCGGCAGCAATCCGAGCTGTCCGGCATCGGGAGCGGAGCGAATGCAGGCGGCGGCCGGCCTACCACCGGCGTCCAGCCGCCCTGGTACCTAGAAGTCCTGCGGCTCGTCCGGGGTGGTCATCAGGAGGCGGCCAAGCGTGCCCAGCGCGGCGAGGCTCACCACCACAATCGCCGTCATTGGCACCGCCACCGCGAGGTAGCTCCGCCGCGCCAGGGCGATGCAATACAACAGCCCCGCAATCGACGACCCCGCCAGCAGCATCTTGCCGTAGTTGCGCGCTATCGCCGGGTCGTTTGCGTTCACTGTGCCGGAGCCGCGCCCACCGTGATCGTCGCGTGCATCTGTGGATGGTAATCACACGTCACTTTGTAGGTCCCTGCCGCGGGCGCAGTCCAGGCGAACACGGCGCCCTTCTTCATGTTCCCAGATTCGTTCTTGCCATTGATCGTGGCCGTGTGCAGCGCGGTCTCGCTGTTCAGGAAGTACACCTTTTCGCCGGCCTTCACCGTGACCGTGCCCGGCTTGAAGGCGAGGTTATTCTGGTCGATCACCGTGCTGCCCGCCGGGATGCCGGCCGTCGCCGCAGCCTCGGTCGTCGAGGTCGAACTCCCGCCGCCGCACGCGACCGCGAGTGCCGCTAGCACGAACGCGCCGATGACGACCGCCAAAAGTTGTGCGGCGCGTGGAGGGACGCGAAACGTTGACATGGTCGGGACCTCGTACGATTGCGATTTCCTTCACAAGGTACTCCGGAACAACAAGACGGGCCACTCGCGGCGAGCATCTCTCTGATCAGACGGCTGCGCTGCCTACCCCGCGCCGCCCCGGCTACGCGCCCGGTTCGAGCGGGCCGAAGTCCAGGTAGTCCTGCGGGTTTACGGGTGTGCCATTCACCCGGATCTCGAAGTGCAGGTGCTCCCCCGTCGTGAAGCCCGTGACCCCGGAGACGCCGACCTGCGTGCCCGCGCTCACATGCTGGCCCACGTTCACATCGATCTCGCTGAGGTGCGCGTAGAGCGTCGAGAAGCCGTCCCCGCAGTCCACGATGACGTGGTAGCCGTAGCTGTAGGTCAGGTACTCCTTTGTGGTGACCACGCCGTCACACGCCGAGAACACCGATGAATGTGGGTACGAGTACAGATCGAGGTCGATCCCCGTGTGGAAGCGGTTCATCGCCGGGTCCACTCCGAACGGGTCGCTCACGCCCTGCCAGTGGGCCAGCGGATAGTGGAAGCGGCCATTCGCTCCGGGATACGGCGAGCCGCCGCTGCCGCCGCCACCACCGCCGCCAGTGCTGCCGCCGCTGCTCGCCGGAGCGGGCGTGGCCGCAATCGGAGGAGGAGGTGGCGGAGGCGGAGGAGGTGGCTTAACCGTCGCACCCGGCAACAGCAACATCACGCCCTGCGGCAGCGCGTTGGGGTCGCCGATGGCGTTCGGCTTATAGCCGACCACTGTGTCCGCCGTGACGTTGTCGTACTGCGCCACGATCGTCGCGACCGTGTCGCCTGGCTTGATCTTGTAAAGAATGCCGTCTTTGCGCGGGATGATGAGCTGCTGGCCGTTGTGGATGAGGTTCTGGTCGCTCACTTCGGGGTTGTTCATGAGCAACGTGCTCTGCGCGATGCCGAACTTTGCCGAGACTGCGCTCACGCTGTCCCCGGGCTGCGTTGTATAGAGGATGAACGGCTGTTGCGGGTCCACGAAGTCGGCCAGCGGCGTCACGCCCGCACCTTCCTGGCCCGAAACCGCCGCAGCGGCCGTCACGCTCCCTGAGAACGACGCCGTCGGCGACACCGCTCCCGCGGTTCGCAGCGTCGCGACATCGGACGGCGCGGTGAGGACCGCGACCGAATCGTGCGTCGCATTGGCATTGCTGGTGGCGAAGTAGTTGGCTGTGGTCGAATCAACTGTGCCCGTGAGCCCCGAAAGCGAGAACGCCGGGACGGATAGGCCAACAGTGCTTGCGCTCGAAGTTCTTGGGAAACGGGCTGCAAAACTCACCGCTGCGACCGCCAACGCCACAATCAGGATGTGGACGGTGATGCGGCCATGACGTTTGCCATGCGCAGTGGAGCGCGCGCGTTTGCCTTCGATTCCCATAAGCCGATTAGCCAGGGTACGGGGCCCGGATTGCTCCGAATCTCGCAAGGATCCCCGCGAATGTCATCCGGCACCGGACGGCGTTCGCGCCCTAAACCTTGCTCGGTCTCTCCTCTACGCGCTATCCCGGCGATAAACCGAAAGCCGCGTTGCGTGTCCCCTAGGTGAAACCACTCGGCCGTTGGGGTCAAACTTTGGATAAGGGAGTGTTAGAGGTCGGTCTTCAGGCTGGCGAGGAACTCCTCATTCGTGTTCGTCCGCGCAATCCGTTCAAGCAGCCGTTCGGTCGCTTCAAGCTGGTTTGGCGAATTCTGCGAAATCATAGCCGTCATCCGTCGCACAAGCCATACGCCCTTGAGTGTTTTTTCGTCGAGCAGCAGCTCTTCGCGCCGCGTGCTGCTCCCCTGCACATCGATTGCGGGGTAGAACCGGCGTTCTGCCAGCTTCCTATCGAGCCGCAATTCCATGTTACCCGTGCCCTTGAATTCCTCGAACACCACTTCATCCATCCGGCTGCCGGTATCGACGAGGCAGGTGGCAAGCACCGTTAGCGATCCGCCCTCTTCACACTTGCGCGCTGCACCGAACAACCGCTTCGGCGGATACAGGGCAATCGGGTCAACACCACCAGAAAGCGTCCGGCCACTGGGCGGCAAGGCAAGGTTGTATGCGCGCGTCAGCCGCGTAATCGAATCGAGCAGGATGACGACATCCTGTCCGCCCTCGACGAGGCGCTTTGCCCGCTCCAGCGCCATCTCCGCGACCCGTGTGTGGTCTTCGACTGGCTCATCGAACGTGCTGCTCACCACTTCGCCCCGCACGCTCCGCTGCATGTCGGTCACTTCTTCCGGCCGCTCGCCGATGAGCAACACGATCAGGTGCACATCCGGGTAGTTCGTGGAGATGCCGTTCGCGATGTTCTTCAAGAGCATCGTTTTGCCGGCCTTCGGTGGCGAAACAATGAGGCCACGCTGGCCTCGGCCGACCGGTGCGATGAGGTCAATCACGCGCGCCGTGAGGTTCTCCGCCGTCGTCTCGAGCCGCATGTGCTCTTTCGGGAAGATGGCCGTGAGATTTTCGAAGTACGGCCGCCGTTTGGCCGTCTCCGGGTCCATCCCGTTGACCGCTTCCACTTTGAGCAGGCCGTAATACTTTTCGTTGTCCTTCGGATGGCGGACCTGGCCGGTGATGTAGTCGCCTGGCCGCAACGCGAATCGGCGCAGCTGTGACTGCGACACGTAGATGTCGTGCGGGCCCGGCAACATCGATTCGCCGCGAAGGAACCCATAGTTGCCGTCGTCGCTGACTTCCAGGAATCCGCCGGAGAAGACGTTGCCACGGGCCTCTGCCTGGAGCTGCAACAGCCGGAAGATCAGGTCGGGTTTGCGCAGCGTGCCTGCACCTTCGACCCCCAGCTCGGTGGCGATCGCTATCAGGCCCTCGCGTGGCGAGGCTTCCATCTCCGCGATGTTCAGCGGGGCCATCGCCTTGCGGCCACGCCGGGATTGATGGGGTTGTTCGTTATCTGGGTATTCCTGGGAAGTTTCTTCGAGTGTTTGCAATGGGATCATCCGCGTGTGCTGGTGCGCGCCGGGGCTAAAGATGGGCGCAAAGAGAGGGGGTCTGAAAAACGTTCATTGCCTTGAGATGGTTCAAGGTCGGCTGCGGCAACCGCTCCGGGTGCCTTCTACATCAGCTAACAAGAGCATATCCCGTCCGCCACCGTGAACGCAAGATCGGGAATATCCCCAGTTCTGAGTTCTGAGTTCTGAGTTCTGAGTTCTGAGTTCTATGGCATCGACTCGCCCGGCCGTCGAACGTCCGATCGCGAGGCGACGTCTGCCGCAACGGTGCGGCCGCTGCCGCACGGTACACTTGCTCTTCGATGGATTCGCCGCCCAGACCGACTCCGCCGGACCGTACTGCCCTCGCCGCGCTCATCGCCGACATCGCCCCGGGCGCCCGCCTCCTCCACGTCCGCCGTCTGCGTGGCGGGCTGAGCGCCGATGTCCATGCCGTCGAACTACAATTCCTCTCTGGCGAACGGCGCAAGTACGTCGTCCGCCGGCATCGCCCAGCCGGCCGCCATGCCCTCCCTGCAGACACTGAACGCGAGTCCCTGCTGCTTTCGTTGTTGTGGTCCGCCGGCATGCCTGTGCCAGAGCCCATCCTGGCGGACGCCGGCGGCGCATACTTCGGCGTACCCATGCTGGTGACCGCGTACGCAGGGCGTCCGCTCGTCCAGCCGCGACAACCGCAGCCCTGGCTCCGGCAACTGGCCGAGGCACTGTGCTCCATCCACACCATCAACCCGGAACGCCACGACCTTTCATTTCTTCACACCAAGCTCGCAGATGGTATGGGCGAAGAACTCGCGCGTGGCCTTCCCCCTCGTTTGCGCGGCATGCCGTTGGCCGAGGAAGTTCATGGCGTGCTCACGCGGCGGTTAGGCT
>DATNET010000636.1:0-10834 GCA_035606745.1 Tepidiformaceae bacterium | reverse complement strand
GCACGCGGCCGCCATCGGTCGAATAGACGAGGCGGCTGTCCTTCTGTGGCATCGCTTCCTCGGTTACGCGGGGCGCCGGGCGGTGATGAAGGTCACGCAGCCATCGTCCGTACTTGGCGTTGGCTGCATGCCCAGGAGCGCGAAGATGGGCGCCATCGCCGCATACGCCAGTTTGCCCGCGCCCGAAAGGCCGAGCAGCCCGGCGTAGGTCACGCGCAGCTCGTCGAAACCGGCTTCGCGCACGTGCAGTTGCAACATCCAGTCCGGGAGGATGGTGCGATGGCCGGAGGAGAAGTATTCGGTGTGCCCGAAGTAGCTGGGCTCGCCGCGCAGCAGGAACTTCAGGCGCGAGCGCGGGTGCGAAACGTTGGGGGTCGAAACCACCAGCAGCCCACCTGGTTTGAGCAACGAACGAAAGTTGCGGAGCGCCTGGAGCGGATTCTCCATGTGCTCGAGCACTTCGATCGCGCAGACGCAATCGAGCTGTCCCGCGGCCATGCCGGCCGGCAGCGATTCGCCAGTGGCGTTCCAGATGACGAGTGGCGGCGCGGCCGCGTATCCGGCGCCATTGATGTCGCAGGCGGTGACGGCGAAGCCCGCATCGTGCAGCCGCGCCGAAAGGGCGCCCGAGCCGGTGCCGACATCGAGGACGCTCGCCCCGGCGACGACGTTTCTGCGCACGAGCTTGAGGGCGTATTCGTGTACGCCACCGGCGGCATGCATGGGGATGCCCTGGTAGGAACGGCCACTGTCGGCGCGGTGGATCATTTCGGTGGTCAACGGAAGTTCAGGGTAGCGGTTAGGCGGCGAAGGAGCGAAGGAGCGAAGGAGCGAAGGGGCGAAGGAGCGAAGCAGTGACGGGTGCGAAAGCGCTTACACCCACGGATGGTCGTCGAACTTTTCGCCGCCTGTGATATGGATGGCCGCGGCCCACCCCGCCAGCAGACCGCCAAGGCCGAGGACGCCGGCGATGGGTGCGGCCAGCCAGCCCAGCCTCTGGACGGTCACGACGGCCGTCGCGAAAGCCGCCACCGATATGGCCCCGAGCCCGAGGCCACGGACGACGGAGCCCGCGTCTGGCAGCTGCACTTTAGGCGGCGGCGAGGCTGCTTCGTGGACGAACGGGTGGAGCGGCGGAGTCGCTCCGGCGTTGGCGTACTGGGCTTCCGCGGCGAGCTGCCGCTCCGCGTCTGCGTCTTCGCCGGGCGATGCGTCGAGGGGCGCATCCATCAGTCGCGCTGGTCCGGCGGAAGCAGGTTAGGGATGCCGTCTTCGATCGGGTAGGTTTCGCGGCACTGCGTGCAGGTGAGTTTGCCCTCGATGATTTCGCCACCTTCCTCGCGAGTGGTGGCCAATTCGAGGTCGCCCTTGCACATCGGGCAGACAAGGATCTCCATGAGTTGTGGCTGCATGGGCATAGCGTAGCAAGTTCTGAGTTCTAAGTTCTGAGCGAGCCTCGGCTCGCTTTGGCGCAAGCGCCTGAGTTCTGAGCGAGCCGCGGCTCGCTTTGGGGCAAGCGGCTGAGTTCTGAGCGAGCCTCGGCTCGCTTTGGCGCAAGCGCCTGAGTGAGCCTCGGCCCGCTTTTGCCAAGCGACTGCGCCTCTGGGTCCATGATCTAAGGCCGACGACCAAGATGAAACCCGATAAAGGGCGAGCATTGGATGGCTTCGGGCAACGGCAATGAGCCCGGCGTCCTGCCCTCATCCCCCGGCCCCTTCTCCCGACCATGCGGGAGAAGGGGAGTGACATCGTCTCCATTCGGCGCGGTGACGGTAGATCTTTAGAACAGACTGGGATGCCGGGACAGGGGAGGATGAAAGGCTCCGACGGCGGGGGCCCCGCGTGGGCCGGAGACGGTCCCGCGCGGCGCGCCTGAGGTCTTCGCTCAGTCCGGTTCGGGACGGTAGAGGCGGATGTCGCGGCGTTCAGTCATCCATGGCGCGAGCTTGCGCCATGGGCGGCCGGCGAGGAGGCCGCCATCGACGACCATCGCCTGGCCCGTGACCCATTGCGAATCGTCGCTGGCGAGGAAGAGGACCATGTTGGCGATGTCTTCGGGTTCGCCGGAGCGCGCGAGCGGCTGATTGTCCTGGTTGGATTCGCGCAGCCGTTCAAGCGCCATCCTGGCGCGCTCCGGCTCGGTGGTGGAAATCGGGCGACCCGCGGCGAGCGGCGTGGCGATGTATCCGGGGCAAACCGCGTTCACGCGCACGCCGAATTCGGCCAGTTCCAACGCCGCTGCCTTCGTGAGCATGACCACGCCTGCCTTCGCCACGCTGTAGAGCTGGTTGCCGATGCCCGCTTCGAAGGCGCACACGCTGGCCGTGTTGACGATGCTGCCGAAGCCCTGCGCCTTCATCACGGGCGAGGCGTGCTTGATCCCCAGGAACACGCTCTTGAGGAGCACGTCCATCGTCATGTCGTAGTCTTCGACGGGCGTCATATCGAGCGGGCCGGAAGCTCCGCCGAAGCCCGCATTGTTGTAGAGGATGTCGAGGCGGCCCCACGTCTCGACGGCCATCCCGATCGCGCGCGCGACGTCGTCCTCGCGGGCGACGTTGCAGGGCGTTGCCATGGCTGCGTCGCCGAGTTCGCCTGCGAGCTGTCCGGCGACCTCGCCCTGGAGGTCGGCGATGAGCACGCGCGCTCCTTCTGCCACAAACAGCCGCGCGGTCGCCGCACCGATGCCACTGGCGCCGCCCGTAATGACCGCCACTTTCTGGTCGAGCCGTCCCATGGACTGGCCTCCTTCAGCCGAGCGCGTTGGCCGCCGGCCGCCCCGATTCTACGTCGTCGAGTGCGCAGCGGGAGGAAGGAGCGCGAGGCCGGTGCGTTCGACCCCGGACGCGTCGAGGGCGTCCAGTAACTCCTGCGCGGTCCGGCCGAGCACGGGCAGCGGCCCTTCGAAGACTTCGGACAGGGGCGCGAGCACGAACGCACGCTCCGGGATGCGGATGTGCGGTATCTGCAGATCCTCGGTCTCGAAGGAGTTCGGGCCATAAAAGAGGATATCGAGGTCGATGAGCCGCGGCCCCCAGCGCCGCGACGGCGTTCGCCCGAGCCGCTGTTCGATTGCTTTCAGTGTGGCCAACAGATCGAGCGGTCCCAGCACCGTCGTTCCGCGGACGGCAGCATTGAGGAACGGTGGCTGGTCAGCAGGCACCGGCGCGGTCTCCCAGACCGAGGAGACGGCGGTCACGGCGAAGCCTGCCTGGACCATTTCTGCGAGGCCACCTCGCAGGTTCGCGATGCGGTCGCCGAGGTTTGAACCGAGGGCGATCACCGTGTCGAATTCGGCCATGGCTAGGTTGCGGCCCGCACGACCGCGTCGGTGACACGTGCCACGCGCACCATCTCTCGCACGTCATGCACGCGGACGAGGTCGGCGCCGGCAGCGATGCTCAGTGCGACGGTCGCGGCGCTGCCTTCGAGGCGTTCCTCCACCGCCGTGTTGAGGATTGCGCCCAGCGTGGATTTTCGCGACGTGCCCGTGAGGAGGGGCAGATTGTAATCCCAGAGTTCGGGCAGGCGGCGCAACATTTCGAGGTTGTGTTCGGGGCGCCAGCCGAATCCAAAGCCCGGGTCGAGGATGAGGCTGCTGCGCTGCACGCCAGCCGCCTGAGCGATTTCGAGCGTGGTTTCGAAGCCAGTGCGGATATCGCCGATGACATCGTGGAAGGTGCGACCGCGCTGGTTGTGCATGGCGACCGCGCCAACGCCCTGTCGGGCCGCAACGTCGGCCATCCGGGCGTCGAAGCGGAACCCGTGGATGTCGTTGATGAGGTCTGCCCCGGCACAACAGGCGGCCTCAGCGACGCCTGCGTGATAGGTATCGATGGACATGGGCAGCGTGACGGCTTCGCGGATGGCGCGAAACGCCGGAATCACGCGTGCCGCTTCTTCCTGTGGGGTGACCGGGGCAGCGCCGGGACGTGACGATTCGCCGCCGATATCGAGGATGTCGGCGCCGGCGGCTTCGAACGCTTGCGCGAGGGCCACGGCCGCCGGCACGTCGCCCGCCAGACCGTCCCCGCTGAACGAATCCGGGGTGACGTTGATGATCCCCATGACGTACGTGCGGGTCCCCCACGCGAACACTCGGCCGCGCAAGACGGCCTGCGGGGCGAGGTAGCTGCGCTTCAGCGGCCAACTTACGGACATTGTTGCCTTATGCGGGGGGCGAACCCGGCAATGGTCACGCGATGACCTCGAACTCTTGCTCCGTCTTTCCGCCATCGGCGATGTACCAGGCGCGCGCAACCGGGTTGTCGCGGTCGGCGACGCCAATCACGAAGTGGACGAACGGCGGCCCAAAGAACGGTCCCATCATGCGCACGTCGGTTGGGCTCGGAACGGGTTCGCTGCCGGTGTGCGAATGGTAAAAGCCGGCCAATTGAGCGCCGGAATCGTCGATCTGCTGTTCGAGGCGGCGTGTCTCGAGGGGGTCGATGCTGAAGCGGTACGGGCTCGCCTCCTTGTTCCTGGCACGCAGCACCGCGGTTACCGTGCCGTCTTTCGCCGCCAACAAGCCGCAGCATTCCATGGGCGCATCTTCGAGCGCGTGGGCCACGATCTGGTCAAGGTGTTCGCGAGTTATGCGGATGACAGCCGGCATGAGGACTCCAACAGGGTTGGCGCAAGCGCTTGGCGCAAGCGCTTGGCGCAAGCGCCTGAACAGTGGGATCAGTCGCCCCAGGGACGCTGGTTCCCCGCTCCCCGGATTTACACAGTGTAAAGGGGAACGGGCGGACAAACGAAAGCCCTCGCATTGGCGAGGGCTTTCGTGTTAGTCGACCGTGGCGAAGTGATCCCTGTTCAGCTACAGGTCTGGCTGGCCGAATCCTTCAGCTTCGCGTTGTTCACGGCCTGCGTCATGATCAGCGCCACGCCAGAGAACTTGGGGATGACCGTGATGCCACCGTTCGAGCTGGCGTTCACGAACTTCGGCACGTTGGCCGTGTTGAAGTAATGCATCCAGGTCTGATGGGCGGCGTCCCAGATGTAGACGGCGTTCCACGAGGTGGCGGGCAGGCAGGCAACCCAATCCTGTGGGGCGACATCGCTCTGCGTTGGCCCGCCGACGAGGTTGAAGCCCGTCGTCAGGTTCGCGTTACCGGCGAAAGCCATGCCGAGCGAACCACCGAGCAGCGCGGCGCCTACAAGGGAGCCCGCAACCAGGGCGAACATCTTTGAACGAAACCAGCTCATTGTCCCTCCAACGCGAGTGACCGCTTCGCGCAGCGTTGAACCCGTAAGGTCGAACCGTAAGGTTGAATTCGTAAGGTAGCACCAGAAGAGGTACACGCATTAAGAGAAACGCTGGAACCCTCCCGGATGTTGCCATGGGCCTGTAAAACGTTCGTAAAATAGTGGCCTTTCCCAATGGTACGCAGGTGCGCGGATGGCGTCAGCCCCCCGTGGCTGCGGTAAGTGGCCGAGTGGCGCCGGCGCCGTCACCATCCGAGCCTGGTGCGAGGTACCGCTGAAGGAAGAGGTCCATGATCGCGGCGCACTGACGTCCGAAAGCTGGAGCGGCATCGAACGCATGTGGCTGACCGGCATAGATGTGGAGCTCCGCAGCCGCGCCGGCTGCCTGAAGGGCCTGGTACATCTCCACGCTGGCGTTCGCTGGTACGAGGTCGTCCGCGTTGCCGTGGATGAGCAGTGCCGGGGGAAACGTCGCACTGGCATGCGAAACGGGGCTCGCGCCGGTCAAAGCGGCGGCCGACGGGTTTGGCCCCATGAGCGAGCTAACGGCCTGGCTGAGCGCGGCCGCTCCGGCGAGCTGCACGGGTGCGTAGATGGCGACACACGCGGCGACCGAGGTGTCGACCCCGGTGTTCCCGCCATCGCCCTCGAATTCGGGCAGGTTTGGCGTGCCCGCGACCATGAGGGAGAGGTGTGCGCCGGCGGAGTTGCCCGAGACGGCGATGCGCTGGGGGTCGATGCCGAGGCGCCCCGAATTTGCGCGCATCCAGCGTAGCGCCGCCTTGGCATCGTGGATTTGCGCCGGCCAGGTGGCCTCACCGGACAACCGATATTCGCTCGCCACACAGACGTATCCCAGGCGCCCGAGCAGGATGCCGTAGCCGCGGAGCTGGCTCCGGTCGCCGCCGCTCCAGCCGCCGCCGTGCAAGAGGAGCACGGCTGGAGCATTTTTCGGGCTGCCTGGCGGCGTGAACACGTCGCAGCGCAGCTCTCTGCCGCCGCCCGTGCCAAACACCACGCCGTCTTCGATCGTGACTCGTCCGCTATCTGCTGCTGTCATCGTGTGCCTCGTCCACTGGTTGTTATGGCGCGAACCTACGCCCGCGGTCCGCGCACCGCAAGCCCGCGGCTACGGCGCTGCCCGGGCTGCTTGTTAATGGTGGTGGCCATAAAGTGCATAGACATGAGTACTCGAGTCCTCCTCGTCCGTCACGCCCAGACCTTTGGGAACATCGAAGGGCGCTTCTGCGGCCACTCCGAAACCGAATTGACCCCGCTCGGCATCGCCCAGGCGCGCGCGCTTGGTCTCAGGCTCGCGGCGGAGAAGATCGATGGCGCCGTTTGCAGCGACCTTTCGCGCGCCCGCCTTACCGCCGAAGCGGTACTGGAATCCCATGGCGACATCGTGCCGGCGTTCGATGCGGGGCTCCGGGAGATGTACTACGGAGAATGGGAAGCGATGCTTGGCACCGATGTGCGCGCCCAGCATCCGGAGCTTATGCGGTCGTTCTTCCTTGGCGGCATCGAAGGCGCGCCGGGAGGGGAATCGATCGCCGAGGTACGCACGCGCACGGCTGCGGCCTTGCTTCGCGCTGCCGAGCTCCACCGGAACGGCACCGTGCTTATCGTTTCGCACGGGAACGCGATCATGGCGATGCTCGCCGAAGTGCTCGGCCTGCCGCTCGAACGCACATGGGCGTTTTCGATCGAGAACACGTCCGTTTCGCGGCTACTCGTGACGAGCAAGGGCCACGTGACCATCCAGAGCTTGAACGATGCCGCGCACATTCATGGCCTTGCCGAGGCGACCATCCCTCGCCCTTTTGAGTTCGGCCAGGAGAGTGTCACGACTAGCGCCGTAACGGCCTGATTCCCAACGTCTCCACTGGGAGGTCCCTGACGGCGCCGCGCGTTAGAACGCCACGGGCGGCGTAGGTGTAGCGCGCGGGCGCGGGCGGGGAGTGGGCGTCGGCGTGTTTGTTGGCGTGGGCGTGGGTGTAGGCGTGCTGGTCGATGTCGGAGTCGGCGTGACGGTCGGGGTCTTCGTCGGCGCCGGGGCTGTCGCTGAAGTAGCAGGCGAAGCCGCGCTGGCCGTGCCCGCGTCACCGGTGGCAGTCCCGTCGCCGTTCGTGCCGGGGGTGCTGCCGCCACCACTGCCGGGAAACTCGATTGGGCCATCGGAAAGTGGCGTGCCCGGGGCGATGTGGAAGTCGAGGAAGTTCTCGGGGTTGACCGGGATGCCCTGGTATCGAATTTCGAAGTGCAGGTGTTCGCCGGTCGAATATCCCGTGGAGCCGGACATGCCCAGGACGAGCGACGAATTTGCGGCGTCTCCGGCCTTCACAAGGATCTGGCTGAGGTGGCCGTAGAGCGTTTCGTAGCTGTCGCCGCAATCAATGATGACGTTGTTGCCGTACGTGCTGTTATAGCTGGTGCTTTCGACTGTGCCGGTGCAGGCAGCGTAGACGGGCGTGTGGGTGCTGAGCGCGAGGTCGATGCCGCCGTGGATAAGGCCGTTCCCGCGCGGCGCGCCAAAGCGGTCGGTCACCTTTGTCCAGGCCTTGAGGGGCATGGTGAACCGGCCTGCCTGGGATTCCGCGGGTACGCTCGGCGGCGTGACGGGGCTCGTCGCGCCTTCGCCAGACTCGGCGATTTCCGGGGACGTGCTTGCCTTTGCCGGGGTGGTTGGATGTTTCGCCGCGGCGCCCGGGGCCACGGTGCTAACGGCCGCCGGCGACTTCGTTGAAGTGGCGGCGCTCGACGTACCGTGCTCCGTTTGCGCGGCGACGAGCGTGAGGCCGAGCAGCGCGATCGCAGCCGCGAGCAGCGCGACTGAAGAGCGCGAACGGGGCAGCGTTGGCCGGCGGCGGAATCGAGGCGGTATCGTCATCTATATCCAACATCGACGGCAACTGCCGCCCCGGAGAGCATCCAACATATTCCTTAACAAATAATGAGGGAACACCCAAGCGAAAGCGCTGTGTAAACGCTTGTGCAACAATGCCGGCGCTCTTTACGTAGTCTGCCGCGCAGGAGGCCGGGGAAATGTCCGAGAACGAAGCCCAACGCCAGATGTGGAACGCGCCCGCGCGCATGACGTCGTGGAAAGAAGAGGAGCCCAGCCTCGCCGCGGTCGCCGAGCCATTGCTGGTCGCGGCGCAGGTCGAGCCGGGCGGGAATGTCCTCGACATTGGCTGTGGCGGCGGCCTCACGACGCTGATCGCCGCGGGCAAGGCGGGCCCGCGCGGCGCCGCCCTCGGCATAGATATTTCCGAGGCAATGATCGAGCTGGCGACCGAGCGCGCCGCTCAGTCCGGCCTGCCAAACGTCGCGTTCGAAGTGGCGGACGCCCAGACCGGGGTGTTTTCGCAGGCGCCGTTCGACGTTGCGATGAGCCGTTTCGGCGTCATGTTTTTCGAGGACCCGGTGGCGGCGTTCTCAAATATCGCCCATCACGTCCGTTCGGGGGGCCGGCTGGCGTTCGCCTGTTGGCAGGGCGCGGCGAAGAACCGCTGGTTCCCGTCGGACATCCTGCGCAAATACCGCCCGCAGCTTCCGCCAGGGGAGTCGCCCTCGCCCGCGGCCCGGCCGGCGCCCGGGCCGTTCGCCTTTGCTGACCGGGAGTATGTGCGAAAGATCCTTGAGGACTCCGGATTCACCTCCGTCGAGTTCGATACGCACGAGTACGAGTGGCGGGTGCCGATTCGCGGCGCAGAGTTTGGCGGCCTGGTGCTAGGCGCCCTCGACCTCGACCCCGAGACGCGGGCGCAGGCTACGAAGGACCTCATCGCCTACGAGCAGGAGCTCGTCGTGGACGGGCAGGTGTTGCAGAAACGGGCGTACTTCATCGTCACGGCCAGGCGCCCATAGCGCGAGGACCCCTGCCCCGGGAGCGGGCCGAGTGACACCCCTGTCACAGTTCCGAAACGCACTCTTTCGGTCTGCTCGGCTACGCTGTTTTCGGCCCGTACCTTCGTGTGCTTCGATTCGGGCAGGGGTGAAGAAATGATGTGGAAGAATCCGAAGCTCGTGGCGATTGGCGCCGGCGCCGCGGTGTTCGCGGCCGCGCTCGGAGTGGGCTTGTTCGCGCTCAGCGGTTCGGCGGGGTCGAGCCATTCGCCATCCACGGCGGCCCAGGGGAACAGCCAGTCCATCCTCAGCGTCCTTGAGGACAGCCTGAGTCCGGATGCCGCCAGTCCCTCGCCCTCGCCCACGACGGGCAAGCTCAACCCGACCGTGGAAGACTTCCTGCAAAAGCTCGCAGCGCGGCTCGGCATCAGCGAGTCCACCCTCAAGAGCGACCTCCAGCAAACGAGCCTTGATGAGCTTCAACAGCTCGTCAAAGACGGCAAGCTGACCCAGGACCAGGCCGACAAGATCCAGAGCGCGATCACGAACGGCACGGATTACTTCCCGGGACTTAATGGCTCATTTGGCGGTCGCGGGGGCCCGGGCGGCATGGGGATCTTCGGGAGAGGCGGGCTGCAGAGCATCCTCGGCAAGAATCAGGATGCGCTGGCGACGTGGCTCGGGATCTCGACTGCAACGCTGCAGTCGGACCTTAAGAGCGGCGAATCGCTGGCGACCATTGCCACGGCGCAGGGCAAGACGACGGCTGACCTCAAGACGTTCCTCACGGGCGAACTCGATAGCCAGCTCAAAGCCCAGGTGACAGCCGGGAAACTCACACAGGCCCAGTCGGACACCATCCGCGCCGGCGTGGTTGCGAACCTCGATGCGCTGATCAACGCCAAGCTTCCGCAATTCGGCGGCGGGCATGGAAACAGGCCTGCGAAGCCAAATGGGACGCCGCCCGGAGGCAGCAACAATGGCAAGCCGCAGGGTGGCGGCGGGACCAGCAGCACGTCATAACGCTGCATTCGCCACAGGCGCATTAAGAGGAGCACCATACTGGACACGATGACAGCCCAATCGCCGCAGGACCTGATCCTGGTGGCAGACGACGACGAACACATCGTCGAACTCGTGGGCCTCTATTTGCGCCGCGCCGGCTACCGGGTGGAAGCGGCTTACGACGGCGACGAAGCGTTGCGTAAGACTGCGGAGATGCACCCCGCACTGCTGGTGCTCGACATCATGATGCCCGGTCAGGATGGCCTGCAGGTTTGTCGGACGCTCGGCCGCCGTGGCGACACGCCGATCGTGCTCCTCACCGCCCGTTCGACGGATGTCGACAAGATCGCCGGCCTGCGCTTCGGGGCGGACGATTATGTGACGAAGCCGTTCAACCCGGAAGAGTTGCTCGCGCGCATCGAGGCGGTGCTGCGGCGTGCGCGCGCCGGGAATGGGCAACGCACGATCGAACGCATCGTCCATGGCCGCCTCGACATCGACATCGACGCGCGAGCGGCGACGCTTTCGGGGGTAGTTGTCCCGCTCACGCCGAAGGAGTTCGACCTGCTGGCGACGTTCGCCCGCTTCCCGAACATCGTGCTCGACCGTGAGCAGCTGTTGGACCTTGTCTGGGGCACCTCGTTCTATGCCATCCGCACAGTCGATGTCCACGTAGCGCGCCTTCGGGACAAGCTCGAAGGCAGCGGGACGAAGATTGATACGGTTTGGGGATCGGGCTACCGGTTCAGCGCGGAGGCCTGAGCCATGCGAG
>DATNET010000627.1:0-6187 GCA_035606745.1 Tepidiformaceae bacterium | reverse complement strand
CTCGGCGATGTGCGGAGCGAGCGGCGCGGTCAGCAGCACGGCCGTTTTCACGGCCTCGTCCCAGGCCGCGGGGTCGACAGCTCCGGCGTCGCGTGCGCGCTGCATGGCCGTGGTGTGCTCCATGAGCCTCGAGATGAGCGTGTTGAATCGGAAGTGTTCAAGCTCTTCGGTCGTCGCGCGGATCGCCTGGTGCGTGGCGCGGCGAAGCGCCCTGGTTGCGTCGGCCTCGGCCTTGCCGCGGCTGACTGGCTCCACAACGAGCGACCAAAGCCGATTCAGCCAGCGCACGATGCCGGCCATACCGGTCGGGTTGTACGGCCCTCCCTGGTCCCAGGGGCCGACGAACATGAGCTGGCAGCGGAATGCGTCGGCACCCCACTTCGCTACCTGGTCGTCGGGCGCCACGACATTGCCGCGGCTTTTGGACATGCGGTTCCCATCGGGCCCGAGGATGACCCCCTGGTTGAACAGCCGCTTCATGGGCTCGTCTCCTTCGACGACTCCCATATCGCGGGCCGCCTTCCAGAAGAACCTCGTGTACAGCAGGTGCATGACCGCGTGTTCGCCGCCACCGGTGTATTGGTCCACTGGCAGCCATTGGTGGGCAGCATCGCGCGAAACTGGCCGCTCTGGATTGTGCGGGTCTGCGTAGCGGATCTGGTACCAACTCGAACACATGAACGTGTCCATCGTGTCTGTTTCACGCCGGGCCGGGCCGCCATCGATGGGGCATGGCACATTCACCCATGACTCGATTTCGGTCAAAGGAGATTGACCAGTCGGCTGGAAGGTGACGTGTTCCGGCAACAACACCGGGAGTTCGTCTTCCGGCACGGGGACAATGCCGTGCCGCTCGCAATGGATCATCGGAATAGGCGCGCCCCAGTAGCGTTGGCGTGAAATCAGCCAGTCGCGCAAACGGTAGGTTACGGTCGACTCGCCAAGCCCGTGGGCCTGTGCGAAGGCGACCAGTTTTGCGCTCGCCTCCGCCTCTGGCGTGCCATCGAAGTCACCGGAATTGATCATGCGGTCGCCGTGGGGGAACGCGGCTGCCAGGGGCGCGGCGGTATCGATAGACTGATGGGAATAGACCGGGACGATTTCGAGCCCAAATTTCGTTGCGAATTCGAAGTCACGTTGGTCGTGGGCAGGAACCGCCATGATCGCGCCGGTGCCGTAGGTCACAAGCACGTAGTCGGCGATCCAGACCGGTATTCGGGCGCCGTTGAACGGGTTGACGGCGTAGGCACCGGTAAACACGCCGGTCTTTTCGCGCTCCGTAGAGAGACGCTCGATCTCCGTTGCCCGGCCGGTTGCGGCGATATATTGATCCACCGCGGCGCGCTGAGCTGGCGTGGTAATCCGTGCGACCAGGGGGTGCTCGGGGGCGAGCACCATGAAGGTTGCACCGAACACCGTATCGGGGCGAGTGGTGAACACCGTTAGCCTGTCATCTATCCCGGGGGCATCGACAGCGAACGACAGCGTCGCGCCCTCCGAGCGGCCGATCCAATTCGCCTGCCGGGTGCGAATGCTCTCTGGCCATTCGATCCCGTCGAAGCGCAGCAACTCTTCGGCATACTGAGTGATCCGGAAGAACCACTGAGTGAGGAACTTGCGTTCGACGATGTCGTCGGAACGTTCGCAGCGTCCGTCGAGCACCTGCTCGTTGGCGAGCACAGTCTGGCAACCGGGGCACCAGTTAACCGCCGCGTTGGCTCGGTACGCGAGGCCGTGTTTGTACAGTTCGAGGAACCACCACTGCGTCCAGCGGTAGAAATCGGGGTCGCTCGTGACGAGTTCCCGCTCCCAATCGAAGCTTGCCCCCATTAGCCGGAGCTGGCCTCGCATCCGGTCGATGTTGGCATAGGTCCAGTCGCGGGGGTCGATTCCACGCTTGATGGCGGCGTTCTCCGCCGGAAGGCCGAAGGCGTCGAATCCCATGGGAAACATGACGTTGAACCCGCGCATCCGCTTGTAGCGGGCCGCCACGTCGCTCGGCGCCATGGCGTACCAGTGACCGGTGTGGAGGTCGCCAGACGGGTAGGGGAACATCGTCAGTGCGTACCACTTCGGGCGCGGGTCGTCGTCCGCAGCGTGGTAAAGGTTGTCGGCTTCCCAGCGGGCGCGCCACTTCGGTTCGATCGTATGCGGGTCATACCGTTGTACCACGGGTGATTTACCTCGAATCTGCTGCAAATCTGGAAGGCCGGGATCGCCCCGGCACGAAGAGCCCTGTCGTAGAGGCCCCGCCGGCTAGCCGCCGCGGGGCAGAAGAAGGACGAGTCCGCGTCGCACCGTGCACGCAAAATCCGCCCTCGAGCGGCGATCAAGTTCATTGCGTGCGACCGTCTTCGTGTCCATTGAGTTTGGGGCCGGCCTCGTCAGCAGTGTTGGGCGCGCGGACGCGTCCCGCGGCATCCCGGAGGAATATCGTAAGCGAACGGCCCGAGGGCGGCCAATGCGCTTCGAGCCGTAGCGGCTAGCCGCGAGGAAGACCAAGCCCGCGCGTCGCGATAACGTTCCGCTGGATCTCGTTTGAACCGCTGTAAATGGTGGACGGCACAGCCTGCAAATAGGACTCGGGCATACCGCCTCCTAGTGGGGCGGTCGGTTCTTCTGGCAGCAGTTGACCGGCCAGGCCGAGCATATTGACACCGAAGTTGTAGATGCGCTGCCCCAACTCCGATTGGTAGATCTTGATCACCGAGGATTCGTAGTTCGGCACCAGGCCGCGCGACTGCATCGACGCCACCCGCAGGCCGAGGTAGCGGCCTACGTTGTTGCCGACGACGAAATCGGCGAGCTTCGTGCGGTTGCGTTCGCGCCTTTCGACGGGACCGTCTCGCAGTGTATCAACGAGCTTTTCGAGCGTGCGCTTCTGGCTGGCTGTCGTTCCGATGCCAGAGCGCTCGAAGTCGAGGAGCGTCATGCCGACATACCAGCCGCGGTTCTCTTCGCCCACGAGGTTGCGTGCCGGAACACGCACGTCTTCGAAGAAGACTTCGTTAAAGTGGTGGCGGTTCGCCATGTTGATGAGGGGCCGAATGGTGAGCCCGGGAACATTCTTTATGTCGTCGATCAGGAGAAAGCTGATGCCGCGATGCTTCGGGGCCTCGGGGTCCGTCCGGACAAGGCAGAACATTTGGTTCGCCCGGTGTCCGCCGGATGTCCAGATTTTCTGGCCGTTGATGACGTAGTCATCGCCGTCGCGCACCGCACGGGTTTGGAGGCTGGCGAGGTCGCTGCCGGCACCCGGTTCGCTGTAGCCCTGACACCAGATGTCTTCGCCGCTCGTGATACGCGGGAGGTAGCGCGCCTTCTGTTCGGCGTTGCCGTGGACGATGAGCGTTGGGCCAATCATGCCCACGCCGAAGCCACGGGTGCCCGTGTCGGGAGCGCCGAAGTAGCCGAATTCTTCGTTGAAGACCATCTGTTCAGCGATGGTGGCGTTGAGCCCGCCGTATTCCTTTGGCCACGCGGGAGCGATCCAGCCCCGCTTGGCAAGCTCGCGATTGAATTCGAGCGCCTTGTTAAACGTCGCATCGTCGCGAGCCATAAAAGTGCTGTCTTCGTCTCCTCCATCGCCGAGTTGTTCCGTGAGGAAGGTCCGCACTTCGGTGCGAAGCTGCTCTTCATGTTCGCCAAATCGAAGGTCCAAAGCTTTCTCCTCGGCGGCGGTTCAGCCAGCGCCGTCGTTCTCTGGGACGTATTTTGCCCGACGAACCTCGCGGTGGGAAATCGGCCGGCGCCCGGGCCCGGCGCGCGTGGGCGAAAGGGCTATAACAGCCGCTGCTGTTCGCCCTCAGAATCATGTCCCGGCACCGGCAGATGGAGATTCAATGCGACGCTACCGATGCGCAGCGCCGCCGTAATCGCCACTCCGGCGATCGCGGCTCCGCCCGTGGAGACGGGGTCGAGCGCCCAGACTGCCAGGCCTCCGAGAGCCGCAGCGGTAGCGTTCACCTCGGCGCGGAGCACGAGGGGGACCTGGTCAGCCATGAGGTCGCGCAGGACGCCGCCGCCAACCGCCGTCAGGATCGCCATGGCCACCACGGCTGGTACAGCCAGCCCGGAGTGAATCGCAGCGAGTGCCCCCGCGACAGCGAACGCGCCGAGGCCCGAGGCGTCGGCGAGGACGAGCAGCCAGCGCGGCATGCTGCGATTCCGCCAAACGAGTGCGATGGCGAGGACCGTGCTGCCTACCGCCCACAGGAGGTAGTCCTCGCGCGCAATCACGTACGGCAAACGGCCAAGAATCACGTCGCGGAGGAGACCACCGCCGGTGGCCGTTACGAGGCCCATGACGAGTAGCCCAAACGCATCAAGGCGTCGCCGCGAACCGACCTCCACCCCGGAAAACGCGAATGCGACGATGCCGACGCGGTCGAGGATGCCGACAAGTTCGGTGGCGCTGACGTGCACCCCAACAGCGTAGGTGAGCACTGCCTTACGGATGGGGCGAGGTTATCGTCAGGAACCTTTGACGTGGCCGATGATGAGCCCAATTGGGATGCTTACCAGCACGACCAGCAAAATCATGCGGTACGCCAGGAGGCCCCACCGCTCCCACGTCAGCCGCGGTGCTGCACCCCGCACACCGAGGAAGAGCAGCACGAGTGCGGCCGCGAGTAGTACTCCGCCACCATCGAGCACCAGCGAGTAGCCGAGCAGCTGACCCGCGATTACGGCGGCGTTGCCCAAATTCCACGCGGCGAATTCAGCAGCGAGCAGGGCGGACGATATACGCTGCGTTGCGAGGCGTGACTGGCCAAATCCGACGGCGAGCTGGGCTACGCCGCCCACAAGCACGAGATAGGCAACCGCCCACGAACTGTTCTCCGAAGGCGAAGACGCCGCGATCGCCGAGATCAGTCCTCCGGCCACAATGCAGGTCGAGCCCACCGCAAAGAAGAGGAGTTCCGCCTTCCATTCAAAGCTGGCTGTGGGACGAGCGATGTCGGTGGCCATCTGTTCATTAGGGGCACACGACCACGACGGGTCGATGGCCAACCGGGCTAGAAATTTTGCGACCTTTAGTCCGTTAGCTGCTGGTCTGCTCGGAGAGGAACCGCCGGACGCCTTCGACTCGCTCATCGACCGTGAGGTCTCCATCGAGTTCAAGTACCGGCGCGCTTAGCGTGCGCATCCATGCGCGATGCGTGGCGAGGCTGCGTTGCTCGAGGCCAGCGGATTCATAGCGTTCTGCCCAGGCCAGGAACGCGCTGCTTGCCTCGTACATGTCGCCGCCGGGTCCGATGCGGTTGCCATAGCGCTCCGTTTCTCGGGCGCGGAGGCGGGCCATTCGTACCTCAGCTGGAAGATATAGGAAGACCGCGGCCGTGATGGGCGCGACCACGTCCGGATTCCAGCCCACTATCGAGCCGCTCAATACCCATTCCGGTGCTTTGGCGAGGGCGTCGATGGCCATGGCATCGCGGTCTGGTTTCGGGCGGGGTGTCGTAAACGGCGGTTCGGTTGGCAACCAAAAGAACGTGTCGCTATCAAAGTGTTGCAAGCGAAAGGCGTCGGCCAGTGCTCTGCCCAATGTCGTCGTGCCAGAGCCAGAGGCGCCGAAGATGTGGATGCGCATGCCCAAGGACCGGACTATGTGTTCTTGGGCGCGTTCAGCCACGTCATCATGGCCCGCATTTCGCCGCCAACCTGCTCGACGAGGTGCTCCGATTCCAGGCGCCGCGTGGCAAGGAAGTTCGGACGGCCGGCCATGTTCTCGAGGATGAACTCCTTCGCGAACTGGCCGGTCTGGATTTCGCGCAGGATCTTCTTCATCTCGACCTTTGTCTCATCGGTGATGATCCGTGGCCCGCGGGTGTAGTCTCCGTACTCGGCGGTGTCGCTGATCGAATACCGCATGTTGGCGAGTCCGCCTTCATAGATCAGGTCCACGATCAGTTTTAGCTCGTGCATTGTTTCGAAGAAGGCACTTTCGGGCTGGTACCCAGCCTCAACGAGGGTTTCAAACGCCGCCTTGATGAGCGACGAAATGCCGCCACAGAGGATGACCTGTTCGCCGAAGAGGTCCGTTTCTGTCTCTTCCCGGAACGTCGTTTCGAGCACGCCGGCGCGGGTGCCGCCGATGCCCTTGGCGTACGCCAGCGCGACCTGGTGGGCGACTTCGCTGTAATCCTGGTGGACCGCCACGAGGCATGGCACGCCGCCACCCTCG
>DATNET010000249.1:0-3839 GCA_035606745.1 Tepidiformaceae bacterium | reverse complement strand
TACGCGCTCGCTGGCGCGGTACTCGACCTCACCGAGGCAGGCGACCTCGCGCGGCGGTACTGGCTGGACGACCAACTTGACCGTGCCGTTTCGTCCATCCACGCAAACATCGCTGAGGGCAACGGCCGAAGCACGCCGCTCGATTACGCAGCATTTCTCGACAGAGCGCGGGCGTCGGCGTTCGAAACCGAAGCGTGGTTACTCACAACTGCCGATCGCCGGCTGACAGGACGCGAAGCGCAATTCGCCCTCGCACGTGAGATCGACGAGATCAGTGCGATTCTATTCACCATGATCCGCACGATCCGAACCAAACACATTCTCGATTCGCGAGACCACCAACGTTAGCGAGCAACCCGCCCACTGTTCCCTGTTCCCTGTTCCCTGTTCCCCGCTCCCTGTAATCTGCGCAGGCGATGCGTGTTGCGCTGCTTTCAGACATCCACTCCAACCTCGCGGCGTTGGAAGCTGTTCTGGCCGCCGTCCATGCCGAGGGCATCGACGCCGTCTGGAATATGGGCGACCTTGTCGGCTATGGGCCCGACCCCGATGCTGTCGTATCCGCCATGCAGGATGAGGCGGCCAGCTGTGTCATGGGCAATCACGATGCGGCGGCGCTCGAACTGATCCCCATCGACGGCTTCAACGAACTCGCCCAGGCCTCGTCAAGGTGGACAGTCGCCAACATCTCGGACGCCACCCGCCGCTTCCTCGGCGCCATGCCGCGCATCGAAGTCGATGGTGAGTTTTCGCGCTGCCATGGCACCCTGCGCGACCCCATCTGGGAATACCTCGACACCCGCGAGGCCGCGGCCGCCCACTTCGATGCGCAATCCACCCCCTTCAGCATCGTCGGGCACACGCATCACCAGATGCTGGTCACCCGCAGCGCCGCCGGGGAAACCAACGCCCTCGTCCCCTGGGACGACGAGACGCATGCGCTCAATGGCGCCGGTGGAATGCTTTCCTGCATCAACCCCGGCTCCGTGGGGCAGCCCCGCGATGGCGACCCGCGTGCCTGCTACGCCCTGCTCGATACCGTCGCCTGCACGGTCGCATTTCGCCGGGTGGCGTACGATGTCGCAGCCACGCAGCAGCGGATGCAGGCGGCCGGCCTTCCCGAACCGCTCGCCACACGCCTGTCCACAGGCCACTAGCCGAACCAGCATGTCGGTACCCGGAGGAGTCTCACCGTGCCCGATCCGTTGAACATCGCCCTCGCTTTTCGCATCGACGACGACCAGGTCGCACGCATCGAAGCCCTGGACCCGCGCATCCGCGTGCTGAAGCTTTCCCAGATGTCCGGTCAGCGCGAGCCCACCGACACGACGAAGGCAAGCCTGCTCGAACAGATAGCAGAGGCGGAAGTCGTGCTCGGCCCGAGTCGCATTCCGGTGGAATACTTCGACGCCGCCGTCCGGTTGCGCTGGTTCCAGTGCATAAACGCCGGCATCGAACGAATGGAACAGGGCGGGCTGTTGCGCCGGGGGTTTGTCGTGACAACCGCCGCCGGCCTCGCCTCTGTCGCAATCGCCGAATACGTGCTCGGGACCATGGTCATGCTCGCCAAGGACCTCCACCACTTCGGCCGCACGCAGCAAGAGCACAAGTGGGATTTCCGCTTCACCCGGGAACTGGCAGGCAAGACCGTCGGCATCCTCGGCCTCGGGGAAATTGGCCGCGAAACGTCCCGCCGCGCTCGAGCATTCGACATGCAGGTCATCGCATCGCGCCGCAAGGTCGCGACGGGTGCGACGGACCCGGACGCCGATGAACTCTTCGCCCATTCGGACCTCGATGAGCTGCTCGCTCGCTCCGACTACCTCGTGGTGGCGGTACCGCTCACGGCGGAGACGACGCGCATGATTGGCGCCGCCGAGCTGGCGAAGATGAAACCATCCGCGAGCATCATCAACATTGCCAGGGGCGAGGTGCTGGACCAGGCGGCGCTCGTCGCCGCGTTGCAAGCCGGGACGATCGCCTCGGCGGCGTTGGACGTGTTCGATCCGGAGCCGCTACCGGAAAACAGCCCGTTATGGGAAATGCCCAACGTGATCGTTACACCGCACATTTCAGGGGCTGTCGAAGGATACGGGCACAAGGCGACCGAACTCTTTATCGCCAACCTTCGCCGCTACCTCGCAGGCGAGCCGCTCGCACACATGGCGAATCCAGAGCTCGGCTACTGATGATCTGCGTGGCTCCCGTGAATTACCCTATCGAAAAGGCGAATAGCTTCCCCGCGAATGAATCTATTGGCTGTTCCGCATGCACTAGTTTGTTTGACGCGAAGGGGTACTCTTCGGTACCTTGATTGCACAAACGCATAACTAACACGGAGCCTTGGGGCATAACCCTGGCCCGGCGGGGAGTTCATAGTGATGAAGACCATCATCGAAAATGGCAAAGTCCCGGTATCGGCCAACCTTGGCAATCGCATCCGCACCGCGCGACGCGACGCCGGCATGAGCCAGGGCCAACTGGCAACGGCACTCAACACGACCCAAAGCGCGATCAGCCTGTACGAGGCGGGCCAGCGCTCGGTCGGCATCGACATGCTGCTCAACGTTGCGCGCATCCTCAACCGCCCGCTGCACTATTTCCTCGGCGAAGACGGCGACATGCTGTACGTGAAGGACAGCGACATCGCCGCCCTGATCTCCGAGCTCGAACGCCATCCCGAGGACCTCCCGGAACTGTTGGCCTACTGGAACTTCCTCCGCTGGCGCCGAACAACCGGCACCCGCTAGCGAAGTTCTAAACGCTGAGTTCTGAGTCCTGCGCGCCCGAGCCTCCTACTAAGTCCTCAGTCCTCTGTCCTCGCCACTCAGTCCTCAGTCCTCAGTCCTCAGTCCTCAGTCCTCAACATCCGGAGGTCCATTGGTTCGGCGACTTTGCGATGACACCGATGCGCGGCGGCTGCTGAACCCTGGGCCCGTGGCGATTGTCACGACCTCCTGGCGGGGGACCCCAAACGCCGCACCGATCGCCTGGACCGCGCCGCTCGCCATGGAGCCGCCGCTCGTCGGCATCGTTGTGCACCCGCACCGGCACACGGCAGACATGATCCGCTTCAGCGAAGAGTTCGCGATCAACATCCCCGGGCCATCGCTCCTGAAGCAGGTGGCGTTTCTCGGGACGCAGACAGGCCTGAACAACAACAAGCTGGAAGCGGCCGGCCTCGAGCTATTCGCCGGGCAGCGCATCGACGCGCCGCTGATCGAGGGCTGCCTGGCATGGATCGAATGCGGGCTGCAGGACGTGATCGCCATTGGCGACCACACCCTCTTCGTCGGCAAGGTGACGCGCGTGCAGGCGCTGGATGAAGCCTACGCGCAGAAGTGGCTGCTGGCCGAACGGCAGTACAGCCCGCTCACCTACATCGGCGGCACCAGCTACGCCGTCATCGGCGACCCGCTGGAGGCAGTCATCGAAGTCGACGCGCAGGGCGGCCTCGTCGGCGAAACGGCCGAGGAGCGGGAACGCCGCGAAGAAGAGGAAGCGCAGGAGCGCGACAAGCGCACAGCCGAAGGCGACGAGGGCTTCGAGCAGATGCAGCGTGCGGAGACGGCGGAGCACAAGACACAGTTCTGAGGGAGCGGTTTACCGCCAAGGGGCTGCCGACGGAACCCGTCTGTCCGTACCGCGACGGTAACGGAGCGCGCGGAAGCTGGCAAACGGCCTACGCGCGCCAGAACGGCAAATTGTGCAATCCTCACGGCGGGGCCAACAAGAATCGGGTAATACCCCTCGAAGCGACGTAGTCGCCAACTGAGACCCCAGGGCAGGTGAACGTAGCGCCAACAATTGCGCCGTCGCTGCCGAGATCCAGGCTTCGA
>DATNET010000552.1:0-5282 GCA_035606745.1 Tepidiformaceae bacterium | reverse complement strand
GTACCGGTGGAATCGCTGCCGGGCGTCACAATCGAGCTGGAAAAGCTGTTCGAATAACCCTCAAAAAAGAACCTGGCGTGCCTGGCGGTGAACCGTCCCTACTTGAGTGCCGCGAGGACGATGTCCCGGGCAATCGGGCCCGCTTCCGTGGAGCCGTACTGGCCATCGTCGAGGACGACCGCGCAAACCACCGCCGGTGTCGCAACGGGCGACGCCGCGACGAAGAGCACGTGTTGTTGCACGCCGGCATCCTCGGCGGTGCCCGACTTGCCGAGGAAGTCCGTATACCCGGCGAGCGAGAACACGGTATTGGCGGTCCCGTTCGGGCCGGTAACAAGCTCGAGGCCCAGCTTGAGGGCGGCATTCTGCGCTGCCGTCATCGGCAGCGTCCCGCGCGACGTTGCGGGTTCGCCCTGGATGAGAACGGGGTTGCGCAGCGAATCCGCGAAGAACGTGCTGTACGCGTTCGCCAACTGGAGTGGCGTGATCAGCAGGTCGCCCTGCCCGATGGCGAGGTTCACCTCATCGCCCGCATACCAGGGCTGGCCTTTGTTTTTCTGCTTCCACGCCGCGTCGGGCACCTGCCCTGTCGCCTCATCGATACCGACGACGCCAGTCGGTGCGCCAAAGCCGAAGAGCCGCGCCATCTTGGAAAGTGCGCCATCCGTCTTGTTGTAGAGCGTCAGACCGATCTGGTAGAAGACCGGGTTGCAGGAGCGCATGAGCCCCTGCGAGATGGTCAACATCCCCTGCCCGCCCTCCCAGTTGTTGCGCGGTTGGTCCTGCCCGAGCCCATACCAGACAGCGGGGCAGGGGAATTCATCGGTTGGGGTGTAGCCGCCGTCCACGAGCCCGGCCGCGCCGGTAATCAGTTTGAACGTCGACCCGGCTGAATACAGCCCCTGGGTTGCACGATTCGTTTGCGGATTGCCTGGCGCGGCCGCCAGTGCGTTAAGCGCCACCTGGTCGTTTCGCTCGAACGCATCTGGGTCGAACGATGGGTTGCTATTGATGGCGAGGATTTCGTTCGTCTGTGGGTCCATCGTCACTGCGGCGCCGGCCCGCGTCCCGAGCCGTGCCTGGGCCGCTACCAGCACGTTCGCGTCGAGCGTCGTCTTTACATCCTTCCCGGGCACGAACGGCTTCGAAACGACGGTCCGCACGACCGTCGTCTGGTCCGGCGCGACGATCGTGAGTGTCCCTCCGGCCTGGCCTGAAAGCTGCTTATCCTCGGAAGCTTCGATGCCAACGGCGCCTGTGCGGTCACCCACCACGAGCCCCTGGCCGGCGCGTTTTGCCAGTTCCTCGGCGGTCAATTCGCGGGTGTAGCCCACGACCTGGGCGGCCGCCGCGCCCAGCGGATGGATGCGCTGCGACTGGAAGTACAGCAACGTGCCGGTCACCTGCGCCACGAGTTGCGCCGCGGCATCGCGTTTGTCGTCGGTTACCACGCCGACGGCCACGCGCTGGTTGGCGCCGCTCGGGTCGTTGAACGCAGCATCCACCTGCGCTTCCGTGAAGCCGAAGTTCACGAGTGCCGAGGTGGTCGCCGCCCGGTCGGTAATGAGGCTGCGGTTGAGCCCCAGGTAGCGGATATCCTTCGTGGCCGCCAACTGGATGCCGTTGCGGTCGAGGATTGCGCCACGCGTCGGTTTCTGGATGTCACTCTTGAAGGTGCGGCCATCCACCATGTCGGGATTGATCGCGGCGGGCGACCAGGCGACGAGCCAGCCTGCCGGGCCCTGCGTGAGGTTAAGCGTGATGGTGTATTCCAGATCGCCGAAATAGGCTGTACTGACCTTGACCGAGAGGCTGGCGGCACCATCGCGGGCGCCGGTGACTTTCGCGACAAGGTTGCCCGCGGTGGTCTCGTCGTAGTAGTTCCGGTAGTCGGCGGCGAAGGTGGGATACGAGGTAGCGTGTTGCGAAGCGGCATCGAGCAGCAGGTAGAGGCCATTCAGGTTGTCAGCCGTCCAGGCGGAGGCAAACTGCTGTGCCGTCGCCTGTGGCGAGCCCGGCTGGGCAGTGGGCGTGGCACGCGCGGAAGGCGAAGATGAGCCGCCTGTGAACGCGCGCACGCCTGCCACGGTGCCGCCCACGAGCAGCCCGAACACCAGCGCCACGAGGAAGAAACCCCGCATCGTCACTCCGGGCCACCCTGCGATACCGCTTCCTCCCTCATCGGAAACAGTCCCGGTCCGGCCACGCCCCGCATTCGGGATTGTAGCAGCGCGCTCAACGCGCGCACCGTTTCCTTACCGGCTGATTCCGCTCGCGCTGTTCGTGATGGCGTGCCTCGTTGCGAGCGCCTGCACGGGCGCCAAGAGCGGTGGCGGAGCCACTCACCCTGGGCCGACAGTCATCCGGGCCGCGACGAGCGGCGCACCGCGCACCGTCAGGCTCGGCTTCAGCTCGCTGCCGTCTGACCGCACAAGCGATGCCTACATCAGTGCGTTCGCGACGGCCGCCCAGTACGCCGACGTCGTCGAGATCCAGCGCACGCCGCCGTGGGAAGATTTCCTCCCCGGCGGTTCCATCTCGAAGGCGACGGCGGACACGACGCGGACCGAAACAGCGCTCCTCGACCAATACAAGAACCTCAAACGGTTCTACGCGATCGACCCCACCGATAGTTCCGTGCAGCGCAGCCGCATCGCGAATCTGCCCGCAGGGATCGACCCCCAGAAGGGTTTCCTGGACCCAAAGATCCAGCAGGCATTCCTCGCCTACACGGCCTATGTCGTTTCGAATTACAAGCCCGATTACCTCGCCATCGGCGTCGAAATCAACATGCTGTATGAACGATCGCCCGACCAGTTCAACGCGTTCGTTGCCCTCTACCACAAGGCCTACGATGTGGCGAAAGCAGCGAGCCCGAACATCAAGGTCTTCCCAACGTTCCAGCTCGAAGACCTCGAAGGCACGTTTGGCGCGATCCATCCTCCGCACTGGGAGGTGCTCGAGCCGTTCCGGGACAAGATGGACGCACTCGCCATCAGCACGTACCCGTTCCTTGGCCAGATCCGCAGCACGTCCGACATCGCGCCCGATTACTACTCGCAGCTCAAACAGCACTACAGCGGCGAAATCCTCATCTCGGAGACGGGCTACGCCTCCGCGCCGGTCGATGGCCAGGTGCTCGTCGGCACGGAGGAGGACCAGCAGGCGTTCCTCACCCGCATCCTGACCGATGCTGAGAAGGACGGCTTCAGCATGGTCGTCTGGTCGGCGGCGTTAGACCCTTCGTTTGCGACCGTCGGCTCCGATTCCGTCTTCAAGGACATCGGGCTTCGCCACAGCGACGGTTCGAATAAGCTCGCCTGGACCACTTGGGAACAGTGGTCGCGCCGGCCCCTGAAGCCGAAGTAAGGCAGCTGCTTGTCCATTTCCCGCGATGACCTGCTCAAGGCTGCGACCGTGCTGGCGTTGGCCGGGCTGGCGCTCACGATTTTGGTCGACTGGCAGGGCGTCCCGTTGCCGGGCGACCTGTGGACAATCCGCCACATCCAGGACGCCGGCCACCTTCGAAACAACGCTTACCTCATCAACGCTGCCCATGACTGGCTCTGGGTGCCGGTGGCCGGCAGCATCGCGCTCATCCTGTTGCGGGGGAGGTTGTGGCGGACGGCGCTTGTGCCGTCGCGCCGCGAGGGCCTCTCCGCGTTTGCGGCCGCCGTCGTGCTGTGGCGGGGTGATGCCGTGCTCAAGGCCATCGTCGAATCGCCGCGGCCCTACGTTGCTGCGGGAGTGAGCATCGATGGCCACTTCGGCGGGTACGGCTATCCGAGCGGGCACGTCTACAACGACGTGCTGTTTTACGGGCTCATCGCGGTGCTGGTGCCCGGCTACTTGCCCGGGCGAATGGTCTTGCCTGTGCGCGCGCTGGCTCTGGCGATCATCGTCTGCTCCGGGCTGGCGCGCATCGCTGTGGGGGCTCATTGGCCCAGCGACACGGTTGGCGGCTATCTCTGGGGCGGTGTGGCGCTCTGTCTCGCCGTGTGGTTCGGCCGATGGGTTGCGCAGCGCCGCTAAGCGCCATGGCCGACGGATGGCAGGATGCTGGGTGTTGCGCTATGCGTGCGATATTTCGCACCACTACAGGCCGTCACAGGCCGTGGCTAGCCTGCTACAATTAAGTCGCCCTCGATACCCCGAGGACAGGAAATGGAGTAACGCAATGTGTTACGAATGTGGCTGCGATAATACGATGACAACGATGAGTGCGGACAGCATCACTGAAGTTTCGTTCAAGCGAGCCGCAAAAGGCGCCGGGATAACGCTCGAAGAAGCGAAGCGCAATACCCTTGAACTGTTGAAAAAGGAACTCAAACAAAAGTAATCCGCACTGCGGGGCTGACCGCGGCCGGGGCTGGCAAAGCTTTCCAGCCGTGGGTACAGTGACCGAACGAAGGAACCGGACTCTGGAGGTCCGCCAATGCTCGACGACGATCTCAGGGCCCGGTTTGCAGACCAGGCGCCCGATGCAATCATCTACGCGGGGCGTGACGGCAACATCGCCTACTGGAACGCGGCGGCCGAACGGGTCTTCGGATACACCGCTGAAGCGGCGATGGGCCAATACCTGGACCTCATCATCCCCGAACAATTTCGTGTAGCTCACTGGGCCGGCTTCGAAAAAGCGCTCGACACGGGCGTAACCAAGTACTCCGGCCAGGCGCTTGCCACACGCGCGCTGAACGCTGCCGGCGAAACCATCTATGTCGAACTTTCGTTTTCGATCGTCTTCGATGATGCCGGGGCTACGATCGGCGCACTGGCCTTCGCCCGCGACATCACTGAACGATTTGGCCGCGACCGCGACATGCGGCGCGAATTGCGAGCGCTCAAGGAAGCGGCCGCGCAGAAGCAGAGCTGAGCCGGCAGGGCGAGCCGTGCAGGGTGGCCCAGCTGAGCCGGACTGGGCGGCCCGGCTGGAGGTCAGCATTCGCCGCCGGTGCTGGACGGCCCGTAGTATAGCCGGGTGGAAGTGCTTCTCCCTTCCGGCGGCTCATGCACGCGGTGATGCTCGCCGCCGGCGATGGCGACCGGCTCGGTCTGCTTACGGCGGACGTGCCCAAACCGCTGGTGCCACTCGGCGGGCGCCCGATCATCTCCTACACGCTGGATGCGCTGCACCGTTGTGGCGTCGAACGCGTGACCGTTGTCGTCGGCTACCGCGAAACGCAACTCCGATCCGTGCTTTCCACCGGAGCACAGGATCTCGACATCGCCTTCGTCTCCAATGAGCGCTTTGAAGAGCCAGCTTCGCTTTCGCTCCGGGC
>DATNET010000544.1:0-2697 GCA_035606745.1 Tepidiformaceae bacterium | reverse complement strand
CATCATCCCGCTCGAAATTGGCGGCTCGAACGACATCACGAACCTCTTTCCCGAACCGGCCGAGCCACGGCCCGGCTTTCACGAAAAGGACGTGCTCGAAAATACCCTCCACGACCTCGTGTGCGCCCACAAGCTGGACCTCGCCACTGCCCAGGACGCCATCGCGGTCGATTGGTATTCCGCGTATGTCACCTACGTCCTGGATCAGAAGTAAGCCCGGGGCGCGAGGGACGCCCCGGTGCAGCGCGCCCAAGGCAGCGCGCTCAGGGCAGCTCGCTCAGCGAGCCAACGAAGCTGCGAATTTCGCCGCCCTGACCACGTTCCACCCCCGTCGCACAGATGACCCGCACCGATGTCCCGTCCGGGTGCAAGCACCGGAACTCCTCCCGGAACGGCATCCCACGGCTCACACTGCCGTCCCAGGCAGCTGCAACGCGGGCCCGGTCCTCGGCATGAATGAAATTTCGCCACGGCTGGCCGACAAGCTGCTCAGTGCCTCGACCGGTAATCGCGCACACCCGCGAATTTACGTACGTCACACTGCCGTCGGGCGCGACCTGGAAGAGCCCGACAGGCGCGACCTCCGCCAGCGTTTCCATGCGCGATTGTTCGGCTCGTAACAGCTGCTCGGCCGCGCGCCGAGCCGTGATGTCGATGAACGTCCCGATGTAGCTGCGAATCGCTCCGTCTTCATCGCGCTCCGTGCGTGCGAGGCACATCACCCAGCGGGGCGCCGCTGGCGGGACGCCGATCCGGATCTCGTGCTGGAACGGACGATGCATGGCCAGTGCCGCCGACCACTCCGCGAGGATGGTCGCGTGGTCGTCCGGGTGGATGGCCTTCGTCCAACCCTGTCCCAGGAGCTCCGCAGCGGGCCGGCCGGCGATCCGCTCGCCCTCTTCGTTCACATAGATCAATCGCCCATCCGCGTCCAACCTGAATATTCCCACGAGCGCGATGCTCGCCAGCGTGTGGTAGCGGCGCTCGCTGTCGGCCAGCGCCGACTCCGCTTCCTTCTGGCGCGTGACGTCACGCAGCACAATGCCGATAAATTCTCCGTCGCCGGACCCGGCTTCCGAAACCCCCGCCTCGGCGACGAACGCCTCACCGTCGGCGCGCAGCAACAGCAGTTCCTCTGTGGCGGGCCGTCTCAACGAACCCGTGACCCCCGAGGCCAGCAGGCGTGCGCCATATTCCTCGCGGTAGGGCGCAGGGATGAACCGGCTCAGCGGCGAGCCCACCGCTTCGGCGGCATCGCATCGAAACATCGCCGCGGCCGCTGGATTGAACGACCGAATCTGGAGGTCCGGCCCCACCGTTACAACGGCCTCCTGCAGCGCCGTCACGAGGCGGGCCAGCGCGGCGTCCGCTTCGTGCAGCGCGGCCTCGGCTTCCAGGCGTGCGGTCTCTGCTTCCCGCCACGCGGTTTTGTCGATAACCACCTCAAGCCGCGCTTTGCGGCCGCCAAAATCGATGAACTGCCCGTTCACCTCGACGTACAGAATTCGACCCGAACGGGTGCGGTGCCGCCACTCCTGGCGGTAATCGATGCCCCGTCCCGGCTCCAACGGCGCCCGCACATCAAGCGTGTATTCCGGCTCGCTGTCCGAGGGGCGCAGGTCCACGGTGGTCATCGCGAGGAACTCATCGCGGCTGTAACCGTACAGCCGGGTCGCGGCGTCGTTCACTTCCACAAAGCGCAACGTCTCCGCGTCCGCGACCCACATCGGTTGCGGGTTCGCCGCGAAGAGCATGCGGAACCGGCCAAGGCCGCTTGTCAGGCGTTCGCGCTCGCTCTGTCCTTCGAACCCTCGCACAACTTCCGCCGTTACGAGCCCGGCCACGGCCTCCACGCTGGCAATTTCTGCCGCTGTCCAATTCCTCGGGGCCCCGCTCCAGACGCAGAAGACACCGACACATGCCCCGTTCGGGAGCACAAGCGGCACACCCACATAGCCGCCGATGACGCCGGCGCTGCCATAGTTTCCCGAGCCCGCATCCTGGAGGACGAGTGTGCGCCCCTCATCGCCGTTCGCGACGACCACCCAGCAGCACGGAAACAGGCCAACCGGAGCAGACCGCCGCGATGCCCATGGCTCGATCATTCCCACGACGCTTTTGAAGAATTGGCGATCTTCGACGATCAGCGAGAACGCCGCGCCCGTCGCACCGGTCAGTTCGATCGCCGCCGTTGTTAGCCGATCGAAGACTTCCTGCGCCGGTGTGTCGAGCAGCTGCAAGGCATCGACCGCGGCCAATCGCGCGGGCTCGCCAAGCACGCTCCGCAGCGAATCGTCGAGCTTGCTCCGACCAACTTCGCCCCCGCCGTCGACCATGGGAATACCCTCGCTGTCGTACCAAACCTACCGTCCACGCGGCCCTTCCCAACTTTCCACCGGCGGGGAGCCAAATCCCGTGGCGTGCATCTTAGGACTCCGGCGACCCGTTGAACATATCGTCTCCCTGTCAATACCTGCCGCTGTGTAACCTCCCTCACATCAGGCTTGCAGGGGCCTCGCCAGTTGTTGTCTCGCGCCTCTCGCCAGCCCCCGCGCCGCCCTCGTCTCTCCCCGTTGTGTGTGGGACGATGCATGTCATGAACAACATCGTCCACCAGCTCGCAGGTGTTCCAGTCGCCGGGCTGGCGCGCACATTTGGGACTCCGTCGTTCATCTACGACGAGGCCGTGATCCTCGA
>DATNET010000543.1:0-3594 GCA_035606745.1 Tepidiformaceae bacterium | reverse complement strand
TATCATCCGCGTCCTCCAGGCGGTTGCCGGCCCCGAAGATGTCCCGGTTTTCGAACGCGCCATCGCGGCCTATGAGCCGACACCTGCCGACACCAATGGGCCGACCATCCTCCGCGCCGCTGGCCTTGTCGCCCTCGCAGCCGTTGATCCCCGCAGTGCCGCGCTCCAGGCAGTGACGCTTCTTGCCCGCCCCGATCGCAGCTCACACATGACGGGCGAGCCGGCGCTCACGGCCGTTCGGGTGCTCGCCGCACTTGGCGAAGAGATGGCGCTCTACCTTTTCGCCCTGGCAGGCCTCAGCCCCCTCAGCGTCGCCCACGCCACGAGCCCCGAGGTGGTGGCCGAAGCCGCGCGCGGGCTCAGCAGCCTGCCTGCATCGCACCTGCTGGCCATGTTCAACGTTTCTTCGTCGAACGACGCGGTGATCGAAGCCGCCTTCATCGATGTCGCGATAGAGCACAGCCCGGACGCCGCACTTACCACATGGCTCGCGACGTTCCTTCGCACCACGCGCAACGACGACCTTTACGCGTTTGCCGTGACGTCCATAGTCGCGAAGCACGGCGACCACCTGCTCGCCACGCTCCAAAGCGTCGCCGCCACCGAGACAGCGCCTGCCCGCCTCAGGACGCTTGAGTCGAGCCTCGCCATGCTCGCCGGCGACTCGCGCGTCGATGCCGCATTGGCGGAGATCCGGACGAGGATCGCCCTCAGCAGTTGACGCTCTGCCAGCTCCCGTTTTCCAGCAGCCAGCCGTCAGCAGTGGGCAGCTCTACTCGCGCGCCGCTGGCGTCATCGAGTTGCAGGACTGTATGCGCCTCCCCCGCGAATGGGTCGAAGTGCGCGACGAACTGGTTCAAAGCCGTCAGCTGGTCGATCGGCACGCCCGCCGCGGAGCTGATCTCCGCCCTCCTGCGTGCGATCAGTGCGCTGACATCCGTGCCCGCGCAGCGCGCCGCAAGCATTGACGCGATCGCCGCTGTGTCCTGCGCCTGCAGCGCCTTCACGTACGCCTTTCCCCGTTGTTCGAGTTGCTGTTGGAGCGCGATCTGCTGCGCGTTCGAAAGCGAAGGTGAAGGCGAAGGCGCTGGCGCCGCGGCCGTAGGTCTCACTGGCAGCGCCGTGGCGCCTCCTGCGTCCGCCGTCGCCGATGGGCTTGCGAGGTTGCCCGGCGCTGGCGTCGCTTCCGGCGCTGCGGTCGCCTCCGGAGCTGGTGTGGCACTTGCGCCTGCAGCGGTCCCCACCGGTGCATCAGCCGCCGTCCCTAGCCCTGCCACCGCCGCCGCAAATGGCGTCGCCGGCGGGTTCATCGCATCGAAGGTCCTCGGTACGCCCCACGCAAGGATGGCTGCGCAGAAGAAAATTGTCGCGGCCATGGTTCTTAGAGACATCTGTGTGTATTATAGAACTCTAGACCGGTTTAGGACCCTTACCTTTACGTTTGGAGACCAGCACATGTCAGTTACCAGGTTCCGCACCGGCGCGGCAGCACTCGCTGCCGCCCTCGTCGTCGCGCTCTTGGCGTTCATCCCAAGCTTTAGCGCACCTGCTTCCGCAGCTTCACCAGCCGTCGGAGTGGGTACGCCCACGAACCGCTTCACGCCCAATGTGGTCACAATCCCGGCGGGAGGCACCGTCACCTTCAACTGGGTCGCCGGCACTCACACCGTCGTCCTGCCCAGTGGCGCCGCTCCTGACCTGACCATCAACTCCGCCAACCCAACCGGTACGACGACCGCCCTCGAGACGCCCGGCACGTACTACTACTACTGCAGCATTCACGCTGAGGCTTCCGACGCCACCGAGGCGCACGTCGAGGCCAATGACGCGATGGTCGGCAAGATCATTGTCCTCGCCGCCGACGCAACGCCGCCGCCAGCCACCACAAGCCCAACGCAAGCTAGCCCAACAACTCCACCGGCAGCGACGAGCCCTTCGGCAACGGCGCCCTCGAACGGCCAGTGCATCCTCACCGTCAAGGATCAGGCCGTGACCGCAGACAGCAAGACGATCATCATCCCCAAGTCGCAGCAAGGCCGCGCTGGCTATATCGCCATCCATGAAAGCAGCGCGACCGGGGCACCCGGGCCCGTTATCGGAGTCACCGCCTATCAGCCCGCTGGGACTGTTTATACCAATCTCCCTGTGACGTTGGACCGTGCTCTCAAGGACGGCGAGACGATTTGGCCCATGCTCCACACCGAAGACAACGGCAACCAGACCTACGACGGAGCCGCCGTTGACCTGCCGACCGTCGACCAGGCCTGTGGCAACAGCGCCGCCGCCAACATCGTCACCTTCCCCATGAAGGTAACGTTTGGTGCAGCGGCCGGCGTGGCCGCTCCGGCGACTGGCACCGGCGTCGAATCATCGTCCTCGTCCAACACGTGGCTGTTCGTCACGCTTGGCGGCCTCATCGGCCTTGCCGTCATCGCTGGCGGGACCACCGTCGTCGTGCGTCGCCGCTAATCAGCCGCATCGCCGAGTTCAACCATCGAAACAGGCCCGCATTGCGGACCTGTTTCGATCCAGAACGAGTCTCTCCAATGACCGGCTAAACCGTCGCCGGGTAGAGTTCGCTCCGCTTTGCTTCGAACGCCGAGATCGCATCGTCCTCCAGCATCGTCAGGCCCACCTCGTCCAGCCCTTGCAGGAGGCAATCCCGCACGAACGGGTCGACATCGAAATGGCGCCTGAAGTTGCCGTCGGCCGTCGCGACGGTTTGCGTCTCCAGGTCCACCACAAGCTCCGAGCCGGGCAGTTCCTCCGCCCGCGCCATGAGCTGGTCGATGTCCTTCTGCGGCAACACCACCGTAAGCAGCCCGATCTTTGCGCAGTTATTGCGAAAGATGTCCGCGAACGAGGGCGAGATGATCGCCTTCAGCCCCATGTCTTCGAGCGCCCACGGCGCATGCTCTCGCGAAGAACCACAGCCGAAGTTCGGGCCCGTCAACAACAGCGGCGCACCCTTGTATTCCGGGTTGTTGAGCACAAACGACGGGTCCTTTTTCCACTCGTCGAACGCGAACGGCCCGAATCCCGTCCGCTCGATGCGCTTCAGGAACTCCTTCGAGATGATCTGGTCCGTATCGACATCCGCGCGATTCAACGGGATCGCGCGTCCCTTCACCGTTTGAAACTTCTCCATGGCTTTTCAACCGCCAAGGACGCCAAGAGCGTCAAGATGTTGGGAAGGATTCCCTCTTAGCCCTCAGGTGCCTGCGGCATCTCCTCCTTCACTACCTGTTCTCGCTGCGGCGACAATCTCCACAACGCCGCCTTGGCGCTCTTGGCGCTCTTGGCGTCAAATCTCCGCGTCCTTCGTGTCCTTCGCGGTTAGCGTCGCCCGGCTACGACCACGTGCGGATGTCCACGAAGTGCCCCGCAATAGCCGCCGCCGCCGCCATCTGGGGGCTCACGAGGTGCGTACGTCCCGCGCGGCCCTGGCGCCCTTCGAAGTTGCGGTTGGATGTGGACGCGCAGCGCTCGCCGGGCAACAGGATGTCCGGGTTCATGCCCAGGCACATCGAGCATCCTGCCTCCCGCCATTCGAAGCCGGCATCCTTGAACACCGTGTCCAATCCCTCTTGCTCC
>DATNET010000505.1:0-6376 GCA_035606745.1 Tepidiformaceae bacterium | reverse complement strand
TCACGCCAAATGAGGCTGGTCTCGCGCTAGACGTCGAGGAAACCGGGATGACCTACGAAGAGAACGCCGTTCTCAAGGCGCGCGCGTTTGCGAACGCATCGGGCATCCTCGCCCTGGCGGATGACTCCGGCATCGAGGTCGATGCCCTGGACGGTGCCCCGGGCCTGTTCTCGGCGCGGTTTGGCGGCCCCGGACTCGATGACGAAGCACGCACGGCACTGCTCCTCAAACGGCTGCGTGGCGTCCCCGCCCCACGGCGTACTGCACGCTATCGCGCCGTCGTGGCCCTCGTGGCGCCCGGCTCATCGGCCGCTTCCCCGGCGGCACCCGCCGCCGCGCCCCAAGTGTTTGAAGGCGTCCAGGAGGGCTCCATCGCCGACGCCCCGCGCGGTACCGGCGGCTTCGGCTACGACCCCGTCTTCCTTGTCGACGGCGATCGCACCCAGGCCGAACTGGGCGCGGCGGAAAAAGATGCGATCAGCCACAGAGGCAAGGCCGTATGCGCGGCGCGGTCGTACCTTGAGTCGTTAGGAGCCTGAGATGCCGCGCTTGCTGATCGCCCTCCTGCTGTTCGGTCCGCTGGCGTTTGCGGCCTGCAGCGGTGCGGCGCTCCCGGCCGCCGAGCCGTGCGCAACGCCGCCCGCAACGGCAACGCCTCAACCCGATGCGTTCGCCGGAGGCGGCCGCTTCCGTGACTATCTCCTCGCAATCCAACCCCAGCTCGACCAGCTCCAATCCCTCAAGAACCAATTCTTCCTCGACCACACGTCGCGTACCTTCTCCACGGACGCTGGCTTCCGGCCGGGCGTGGCCCGGTTCATCGACCAATCGACCTGTACTGCGTTGAACCTTGAGCAGATCGCGCCGCCCACCTCGCCCCAGTTCGCCAAAGCCGCCACCGATGAGCAGACCGCCCTCGATGCCTACATCGCACATCTAAAAGCTGGGCGAACCGCCGTGGCTACCCGAAACGTGACCGAATACCGCAAGTTTTACGACAACCTCGAAGCAAAGTTCGACGCGGTGCAGAAGGCGTATCAAAATCCCGTTCGGTGAAGAAATATATGACGGCTCTGCTGGCGGCTGCATTCCTGATTGTGGCGATGCTGCTGATCAGCGCATGCGCGGTTCCCGCCTCGCCGGCCGTGCCAGCGTGTGAGCCCTTGCCCATCGCGTCTGCCGGGGTCAGCGGCGCGCAGGGCGGCCAGGGCTCGCCCTACGCTGCAACGCTGTATGGAGGGCTCGCGACCATTTCCAACGCGACGAACGACATCCGCCTCAGATGGCCCGATGACGAACCTTCGCAGGACACCAGGTTCCGCGCCGACTTCGCGGTCTACGCCAACACGATCATTTGCACTGCCAACGCGCTTCTCGCCGTGCCTCCGCCAGATGCGAGCTATCACGACTTCGCGGTTGCCTTCGACAAGGTCATGAACGACCAGGCCGACATCGCAGAGCTCGGGCGCACCGCCGTACAGCAACGCAACGTGACGAAGTACCGTGAATGGATCGATCGCCAAAACGCCCAACCGGGCCGCCTTCGCGACGCCTTCGCACTGTTGCCGCGCTGACGTCCGCTGGCCGGCTAGCTCACCAGCGTGCCGAGCACCGTCTCAAGCTGTTTGAGGTCACCGCCGGGCATGCTGATGGTCGGCAGGTCGACGCCCAGTTGGCGCCGTTCCTCGATCCCGGCCGCAACGGTCTCGAGGTCGCCATAGATGGCTGTCTCGTCCAGCATGCGGTCGCCCATCGCAGCCATCAGCTCCGGGTTTGTGCCGAACGGTGGCGGCCGATGTTCTTCGGCCACCTTGCGCATCGCCGCAACCTCTTCGCCAAAGCCGTTTCGCGTGAGCATCTGGTGGTAGAAGTCGCCCATGTTGGTGACGTACCACGAGATCGGTCCCGCGGCCTGCATTTTCGCCTTCACCGGGTCCGGGTTGAGCACGACGGTCAGAGAGGCAACGCACTCGACCGCGTCAGCGGGCCGGCCGGCCTGCACTGATGCCCTGGCTACCATCTCTTTCCCCGCGACGAACTTGCTCTTCGGCCAGTAGATGGGCATCCAGCCATCGGCTACCTGGCCCACGCTCGCCATGCTTTTCGGCGAAATGGAGGCGACGAAAATCGGGATATGTTTTCGTACTGGTTCGAACAGCAACTTGAACCCGCGCTGCAGCTTGAAGATCTCGCCGTCGTAGAAAACCTTTTCGCCGCTCACCATCATGTTGATGATCTCGATGTATTCTTTGGTCCGCTGAATGGGTTTTTCGAACGGCTGTCCATGCCAATGTTCAATAACTCGCGCGCCAGATGTGCCAAGCCCCAGCACGACCCGCCCACCGGAAAGCTCATCGAGCGTCGCTGCGGTCATCGCGAGGACGCCCGGAGAGCGGCCGTAGACTGGCGCGATGCCGGTGCCAATCTTGATTTTGCTCGTCGCAAGCGCGAGCTGCGTCAGGAGTGAAAACTGGTCGCGGCCCCACGTTTCGGCCGTGAATACAGCTTCAACGCCGGCTTCTTCAGCAACCTGCACGCGCTTGATGAGTTCCTTGTTTTGTTCCGGCGTACCGCCAAAACCGACCGAAAGGGCGAGTCTCTTGGCCATCTGCCAACCTCATTCTGCGGGCCTAATTTGGAGCTCCGCGACATTTCCAGGGAAGACTCGGGCAGCCTAGCAAACCGCGACCGGCGCGGCAAACGTAGATACCACCGTAAATAATCCTGTGACGAATAGTCAGGTCGATTCCTGCTATTGACGCCAGCCAAGGCTGAGGGTATATCTGGCCGAAAATTCGGACAGAGTTCAGGGGAGGGGCCTCAATGGCACGCGAAAATTACTGGACGAAGCGGGTTGCGCGACGAAACGTCCTCGGTGGCGCGGCCGTCACTGGCGTCGGCCTGGCGGGCCTCGCACTCGCCGGCTGCGGCGGTAGCAGCAGCAGCAAAACGCCCACCGCGGCCGCCGCCAGTTCCGCGACCGCGGCGCCCGGTGGAAGCAGCACTGCCAAGCCCGGCGCGTCCCCGACCCTCGTCAGCGTGAACGCCACGAGCGGCCCGGAGGCGGCGAACATCCCCAAGGACGGCACCCTCAAGCTGCGGCAGACGGCGCCCTTCGCCAGCATTAACCCGTACAAAGGACTCGATAGCGGCCTGACGTGGGGGTTTCTGCTCTTCGACCATCTCTGGTACACGCCGCTCGACACCGGCATTCGCGAGAACTTCCTCGCATCCAATATCGAACAGCCGGACCCGTTGCACATCAACGTGAAGCTGCAGGACGCGGTCTTCCAAAACAAGGCCCCGGCCAACGGCCGCGCGATCAAGGCGAGCGACGTGAAAGCCAGCCTCGAATCGGCCGCCAAGCAGACTGCTATTTCCAACAGCTCCTGGTGGACGCAGACGCTCGACCACATCGAGGCTCCGGACGACCACACGGTTCAGTTCTTCCTCAAGCAGGTCGACGCCTGGTCGTTCAGCTCGACGAACGGCGGCAGCCCAATCGCGACGTCGATCATGCCCGAAGAGATCGCCAACAACGTCAACTTCATGGACACGGACATCGTCGGCAGTGGCCGCTTCCAGTTCGTCAGCGCCCAGAACGGGACCAACTTCACCCTCAAGCGCAACGACCTGTGGCGGTTGAAGCCGCAGCCTTACCTGGCCGGCATCCAGTACAGCCTCATCCAGGAGCAGGCCCAGGCCCTGGCTGCCTTCTCCGCCCAGCAAATCGACCAGGTCACGCCGAACAACAAGCTCGAAAAGGATCAGCTCGTTTCCCAGCTCGGCGACAAAGTCATCATCGACACGGACCTTTCCCGTGCCGTCTGGCTGATCGAGCCGCGCGGCGATGGGCAATGGAAAGACCCACGCGTCAACCAGGCCATCAGCATGGCTTTGGACCGCGACCAGTTCATCCAGCTCATGAGCTTCGGAGAGGGCAAGAAGTCCGGCCCTGTGCCGCCGTCCTTCGGCTCCCAGGCGCTCACGGAGAAGGAGATTGCCGACACTTACGGAAAGTTCGACGTCGCGGCAGCGAAATCGATGCTCGCGGCATCCGGGTTCGACCTCTCCAAGACCTACCAGATCAAGTACTACACGCCTTCAGACCCGGAGGCGCAGTTCGGCCAGATCATCCAGTCGCAGTTGCAAAAGAACCTTGGCATCAAGACCACCCTGGTTGGCGAGGACTTCGGCAAGTGGCTCGCGCAGTCGCTGTACGGCTCGCAATTCGATGGTTTCATCATCTATCCCACGCTCGCCTACGACGACCCGTCCAGCTACATCGATATCTACGCCAAGGACATCGGCGGGCGCCCGAACTGGTCGGGCTTCATGAACGATGAACTCGATCAGCTCGTCACTGCCCAGAAGGCCATCCTGGACGACACCCAACGTAATAAGGCCGTCCATGATATCCAGCTCAAGGCCTGGACCAATGGGGCTCCAGCCCTGCCGATCTTCGTGCCAACGACGTATACGGCGAGCTGGGACTACTACAAGGGCCAGATAAAGGGCCGCGGCAGTTATGAGCTGTTCGCCGGAACCTGGTATATCGACAAGCACTAAGGGGCCCGAATTTGCGTCAATATGCCCTCCGGCGCCTCATCTATCTGCCCCTGATCGCGATAGCGGTTTCCGCCATCACGTTCTTCGTGCTGCGGCTGCCATTCGCGGAAGATCCCGTCGCGGAGCACTCCACCCAGGCAACGACGGTGGAGCAGGCGGCTGCAATCAAGCACGAATTTGGCCTCGACAAGCCGATGGCCGAACAGTACGTCACGTGGATGAAGAACATCGTTACGGGGCACCTTGGCGTGACCTACAACGGCCGCCAGTCCGTCGCGGCCCAGATCAAGCAGCGCGTGCCGGTGACCCTCGAAATCCTGATCCTTTCGGTGTTCTTCGGGACGTTCTTCGGCGTGACGTTCGGCATTATCTCGGCCGTCAAACAGAACACGATCACCGACTACATCTGCCGGGTATTCGCCGTGTTCGGCCAGTCGATCCCGGAGTTTTTTCTCCTGATCCTGCTCATCGTCTTGCCATCAATTTGGTGGAACTATTCTGCGCCGGTGGGCGGGCACATCTCGATCCTCTCCAACACAAAAGAGAATCTGAGGCTGTTCGTGCCGCCCACGCTCGTCCTCGGAATTGGCGGCGCCGCGGGGCTTATGCGTATCACCCGGTCGACGCTGCTCGAAGTGTTCCGGCAGGACTACATTCGCACCGCGCGAGCGAAGGGCCTCAAGGGGCGCTCCGTCGTGCTCACCCACGCCATGCGCAACTCGCTCATCCCCATCGTCACCATCGTCGGTGGCCAGATTGCCGCGCTCTTCTTCGGGACCGTCATCCTCGAACAGATTTTCAGCATCCAGGGCATCGGGCAGTTCTTCTTCACGTCAGTCCTTTCGGCCGACCTGCCCGTCGTGGAATTCCTTGTGCTGTACACGTCGCTGATTGTCATCCTGCTCAACCTCGCGGTTGACCTCTCGTATGCGCTCATCGACCCGCGCGTGAAGTACACCTGATGGCAGTAGAAGCATCGGCAGCCACGACATTCGATTGGACGCCGCGAGCTCGCGGCCCGAAGTGGCTGCGCTCCTCATTGCGCATGGCGCGACAGTATCCGTTGGGGGTCTTCGGCCTGGCGGTCATGATCCTGTTCGTCTTCACGGGGCTCTTTGGCACGGCCCTTGCACCGTACAACCCCCGTGAGCTCGCAGTCGGGACACCGTTGGCGGGGCCGTCGAGTGCACATCTCTTTGGTGTCAATCAGCTCGGCCAGGATGTGTTCAGCCGCGTGGTCGCCGGTGCGCACTACGACCTCGAAATCTCGTTCATCGCCGTCTTCTTCGGCGTTGGCATGGGCGCGTTGCTGGGGATGGTCGCCGGTTACTACAGCCGTTGGGTCGATTACCTCATTCAACGCTCGGGCGAAGCGTTCGCCGCCTTCCCTAGCCTCGTCCTCTACTTCCTCCTCATCGCCGCCTTCGGCCGAGGCGTTAACACCATCATCCTGGCGATCGGGGTGGGCGCCCTCTTTGGCGGCAACCGAGTTATCCGCAGTGCCACGATCATCGAACGCAACAAGACCTACATCGAGGCAGCACGCGCGACCGGCTGTTCCGAGTTGCGCATCTTCTTCCGGCACGTCGTCCCGAACGTCATCCCGCTCACGATCATCATCATGAGCAGCGCCTTTGGGGCGGCCATCCTCGCCGAATCCGCGCTCTCGTTCCTCGGCCTTGGGGTGGCGCCAGGCACTCCGTCGTGGGGCATCGACATGAGCGGCGCGAACCTCTCCATCGCTCGCCTCGGCCATTGGCACGTCGTCATGTTCCCCGGCATCGCCATCAGCCTCGTCGTCCTCGGG
>DATNET010000502.1:0-5133 GCA_035606745.1 Tepidiformaceae bacterium | reverse complement strand
TCACGGTGCCTGCCCATGAACCTTTCGAGTGCCAGTCCACTTCCCAGAGGAAGTCCGCGTCCTTGGGCGTAGCGAGTTCGTCCGCAGGACCGAAGACGTTGCCCAGGCTGCTAAGGTAGAGGGCGTTGGCAACGACTTTGCCGTGCTCGCTCGCGAGTGGGCCGGTGAACGGCGCCGTCTCGCTCTTGGGCTTGAAGATGAGCGTCGCAATGCCGTCATCGCCGGTTTGCTGGCACGCGGATTCGCAGACGATCTCGCCGTGCGACGGCAGTGTCGTCGGGTCCCAGTCGATCTTGATGCCGGGGATGGGTCCCTGCTTGGGGAACGTTACCCCGGCCATCCAGCCACAGTTGATCTGGGTTTGGGTGAGTTCGTCCAGCATTCGCACCATGACCGGGAACTGCAGTTCTGCCCCCGGAGTTTCGTGGCCGTAGTGGGTTTTGAGGTTGTCGGCGAGGGCCTGCACCTGTACCCCAAGGGCCAGGCTGATCCCATGGAAGAAATCGACGGGCATCGTGAGGACTTTGAGGGCGTCGCCAATCAACGGAAGGAATCCGGCTGCAAAGTTACCGGCCGGACGTAACTTTTTGCCGGGGCTAAAGTCGCCACAAACGTCCTGTGCGGTGACCTGCGATTGCGTGAGTACGCCCTGGCTGCTGGCGACCAGCGCCGAACTGGCCGCGACCTGGTTGCTGACGCGGGGCAGGTTGATGAGCAGGTCTGACAGGATGATGGCGCGCTGGACCGCATCGAGCACCGGTGCGGACGGGTCGGACGCTACCGCGAGGTCGTCTGGCGGAGTGTGCTGGAGGCCTAACTGGTGGACGAGCTCCGCTTCGAACAAGTTAGCGGCCGTCGGCGATTGGCTGGCCTGTTGAATCACATCTGAAATTGCGGTCTGAAGCTGTGCGGCAGCGACCGTCTGCCCATTGGCCAGGAGGCCGGGCGTGTTCAGGAATGCCGCCAGGTCATCCACCGACCAGCGTTGCCCTCGCCCAAGGGCCCCAGACATCATCGCCGTTTCCTGCGTGTAGAAGTAGAAATCGTCGGCGGATGTCTCCGCGCCGGAAACGACTGGCGTGCCATCCGGCCGGTAAACGCCGATGGCCAGCGCGTCGAAGATGCGGTCGAGTGCTGCCGTGCGGGCATCGTCCGTCGTGGCGGCGGACAGTTCGCGAGCCAATGCAGCTGGCTGTGAATCTGAAGGGACAGCGGCCGACGCGGAATCCGACGCGACCATGGGCAGTGCCTGGCGGTACGTGTTCCCTTGATCAGCACGGCCGGGAGCGGACGGCAGCAGACCCACGAACGCTGCCAGGAGACCGAACATGACGACTGCGGCTGCACTTCGAGTTACACCGCTGTTCTTCACACCAATCGGAAGTTTCAAACGCATGCGCCGGAGTCTATCAGTAGTGGTGCATCTATTTCCAACATATTATGGTGCCATAATATGCTGCGTTACGATGCATTTATTATACTTTGCATACCCAAAGAGAAGGACACGAGGAAATGCCCGTCACCTGGACGGACGTTTTGAGCTGCGGCTCACGGGGTCGAACGTTTTCGCTCCGCTTACGGCCCGGCAGTCGACACTGACGGCCCGAAGCCTGGATAGGCCTCGCAGTCCACGGCTGGTCCCGCTAGCGCTGAGGCGCGGCTGCGGCCTCCTGGTCGCGCGCTGAAGCTGCGGAGTTCGTTGGCGAACGTGCGCGGGCGCTACCGCGCCGCGGCCGCCGCCTGCAGCCGGTCCATCAGCGTCCGGGCGGTGACCGGGCCGTGCTCCATGAAATCAGCGACGACTTCGGCGAACTGATCCGGCACGTCGCTCGGCACGCCGTGGCCGACGCGGCTGAAGACGTGAAGGGTCGCGTTCGGGAGACGCTGGAAGTCCTTCAGGTTCGCCTGGAGCAGGCTATCGGCGGCGCCGGAGATGACGAGCGTCGGAGTCGTGATTTCGGCGAGGCGGTCCCCGAGACGCGCGTCCACGAGTTCCTGCCACGACTGCTCGAAGTGGCCATCCGAAACCGAAAGTGCGCGGTCGACGCTGGCGGCGATGTTCGCGGACGATTCCTCGCGCGCGGCCATGATCGTGCGCTCGCGGATCATCGTGTCGCGCGCATGTTCGCGGCGGAGGCGACGGGAGCGTTCGAACATCTCGGGCGGCGCCTGGACGCCATCGGCCGGCGCGGGCGCGACCAGGATGAGTTTGTCGAGCCGGGCCGCGTGGTTGATGCCGAGCTCCATGCCAATCACGCCGCCCATGCTGTGGCCGCAGTAGGTGAACGTGTCGAGGCCCATAAAGTCCGCGAAGGCGACGACGTCTTTCGCGTACTGGGCGATGGTGTAGCCATCGGCCGGGTGACCGCTATCGCCGGCCCCGCGCGCATCCATGACTATGCAGCGGAAACGGTCGCGCAGTCGGGGGGTGATGAGATTGCTCCAGGCATCATGCGAGCCGGTGTAGCCGTGGTGAAAGATGATTGGGGCTCCGTCGCCTTCGTCGGCGTGGTAGAGCTCGAAACCGTTGATCGATGTGTGCGGCATGGAACACCCTCCGGGTTGCAATGTGGGGATTCTACGCCGAAACCCGGAGGCGGTGGAATTGGGCGAATCAGGCGGTGACGATGTCGGAGCTCAGCGGCGCGAGGAGGCCGAGTAGCTCATTCTTCTCTGCCGCCGGGACCTTGAACTTGTCGAGTGACTTCACCAGGTCAGCGACGAGCGCGTTGAAGTCGTCCATCATGATTTTCATGCCTGCATGGGTGGTCTTCATATCGCGGCCCGTGTACGCCTGCGGGCCCCCGGTCGCGTGCTCCACGAACTGGACGAGCAGCATATCGAGGCGCTTGAGGTCGACTCCGGCAAAGAAGTGGTTGATCTTCGTGTCGGCGCCGACGTTGACGAGGAAGTCGTCGATGACCGCCTGGATCGCGGGCGCGCCGCCGAGCCGCGTGTAAAGCGTGGCTGCGGATGCAGAGCCTGCGGCTGCGGGCGAACCAGCCGCGGCCGGGGCCGTCGCAGTTGCGGCTGCCGCTGCGGTGGGGGCCGCCTTGCCCTTGCTGTCGCCACAGCCAACAACCACAAAAACGCCGCCGAAAGCGGCAACGCCGCCAGCGAGCTTCAATAGGTCGCGCCGATTGCTGCGTCCACGAACGGTCTGCTTGAAGTCTTCCACGATCATCCTCCCGGGGCCGTATCAGCCCTTCGCACGTTCTTACGAAGCGCGGCCCGGAGGTGATCACGCGGCCGACCGATTCAGTTGGTCAGGTATCGAGTAATCTGCTACGAATGGCATATGAAAAGCCAGATGAGCGGCTGGGCGGGTGCAGCCACGCAGGTTGCCACGGGCGCGCTCGCGGCGGCGATTCTCATCGTTGCTCTGGTGCCGGGCAACGACCTGCCGCGTGCTCTGGTTGGTTACGTCGGAGGATCGATCCTTGGTGGCCTCATTGCCCGGAACCGCGCCATCGTCGTCATCCTCCCGATCGTGGTGCTCGCGGCTGTGCTCGCCTACGTCCAGACAGGCTGCAGCGACTGCGGGGGCGGCAACGAGCCGCTCCCAAAGACCTACACTTACGTTGCAAGCGCGGCTGCCCTCGTAGTGATGGGAGGCCTCGCGGCGTTGGGCGTTCTGTTCGGACAACGTTTCGAAGCGCTCGTCGCGGAACGGGGCATCGGTCGGATGTCCGGTCTTTTTCGCACACCCGTTTCGCTGCTCCTCCCGGCGGCCTTGCTCGCCGGTGGCGTGGCCGCCCTGGGTGTGCGACAGCATCGCAGCAGCAAGAGCCTCGGCGCGCTCGTAGGCTCGACCGCCGCCGGGACGCGCATCTACTCCGGCCCCAGGTGGACAGAGACGCCATCACAGGGGATGGACGCGAGTGAGATCGCGGCGTTTTCGGAGTTCCCCTTGTACTGGCTCGGCACTGAGTACCATGGACTGAACCTGCGCGTTGCGTTGAGTTCGCCGGGAAGCGTGATGCTGATGTACGGCGACTGCGGGCCGGCTCCCTGCACGCCGCCGCTCTCGCTCTCGTTGATGCCTGCCTGCAAAGTTCAGCCGGCCCAGGTCGCCACTGCCTGGGCGACTGAGACGCTGGCGAGCGGTGCGGTACTGGTGCGGTTTCGAGATCCCGGCCACCTGATGCTCTGGTCTGGCGGGGCATCTGTAAGTATCCAGACTTCGGGACTGCCAGAGGGGACAGCGTCGGTAGTCGCCGAACTTGTGCGCACGTCCGAGACCCACGCCGGGCTCTCTGCGCCGGACTTCGCCGCATGCTCGTAGGTTCGCCTAGACGTGGAGGCGGGCGAACAGGGCTGCGAGGTCGAGTTCGAACCCGGCCAACACGGGTGCGGCACTCAGGACGGCGGGGGCCGCGAGGTCGCGCGGAATCTTGCCGGGCTCCCAGACGGTGATGCGTTCGTCTTCGGGGTCGATAACCCAGAGCAGCCGCACTCCCGAGGCCATGTAGTGAGCGATCTTCTGGCTCACCCGGCCCGGCTGGTCGTCTGGAGAGAGCACTTCGATGGCGAGGTCTGGGAGCACTTCGACCGGATCAACCACATCCTGAATTGGCGTCGCCACCCGCGACTTGAGTGTGACCGAAACGTCCGGCAGGAACGCCCATTCTTCGGTGCGCACAAGGTGGCGCAATTGGGTATCGACTTCGGCTTCGTGGCTGAGCGAAAGGTAGTTGCCTAAATCCGCGATGAGCCTCGCCGCAATGCGGCTTGCTTTCCTGTCGAATGCGCTCTTCTGAACCACCTCTCCGTCGATGAGTTCCAGATAGGGCTTGCATTCTTTTAGCGCCAGGTAGTCAGCAAGAGAGACACGAGCCTTTGTCGCCATGGAAGCATTGTAACAGCGTGAGGAACGGGGAAGGGTTACACGTGCAGGTGGGCGAACAGGCCTGCGAGGTCGAGTTCGAACCCGGCCAACACGGGTGCGGCACTCAGGACCGCCGGAGCCGCGAGGTCGCGCGGAATCTTGCCGGGCTCCCAGACGGTGATGCGTTCGTCTTCGGGGTCGATAACCCACAGGAGGCGTACTCCCGAGGCCATGTAGTGAGCGATCTTCTGGCTCACCCGGCCCGGCTGGTCGTCCGGGGAGAGGACTTCGATGGCGAGATCCGG
>DATNET010000493.1:0-6613 GCA_035606745.1 Tepidiformaceae bacterium | reverse complement strand
GCGGGCGAACGCGAGGGCTTGTCTCGTGCACATGTCGACGGATGAGGTGTTTGGCTCGCTGGAGGCGCCGCGAGAGGCTGCGGAAGATGCCCCGTTCGCGCCCACGAGCCCGTATTCTGCGAGCAAGGCCGCTGCGGAACTGCAACTTCGCGCCTACGCCGAAAGCTACGGCATGCCGATCACGGTGCTGCGCTCCTGCAACGTGTACGGTCCGAACCAGCACATCGAGAAGTTCATCCCGCTGTTCGCGACCCGCGCGATGGCGGGCGAAGAGCTGCCGCTGTACGGCGATGGCGAGAATGAACGCGAATGGCTCTTCGTGGACGACCTGGTCGAGGCCGTGCGACTGGTGATCGGCAGCCTGCCGGCCTCGGCTGGCGTGAGCGCCGTGCACGTTGGTTCAGGAGAACGGCTGCCCAATGTGCGGGTCGCCAGTCAGATTTGCGAACTGGCGGAACGGCCGGTGTCGCTCATTCGTGCCGTTAATGACCGTCCCGGGCACGACCGTCGTTATGCGCTGGACTCCTCTCGGCTGCGTTCTCGCGGCTGGGCGCCGAAGGTCAGTTTCGATGAGGGCATCGCGCGGACGGTGCGCTGGTATGGCGACAATGCGGCGACCTGGACGAACGCGGCTACAGCAGAGTTCGCGGGGTATCTACGAGATCAGTATGGAGAGCGGCTTGGGCGGCCGGCAGCGAACAGCTAGCCAGGCCAGTAAGTTAGTGTTCCCAATCGAGCATCATGACGTCGATCTCGTCACCGGGTTCGGCGGAGGGCTGGTCTTCGGGGATGATGGTGAGGGCGTTGGCTGAGCTCATGCTAGTGAGGATGCCACTGCCCTGGGGGCCGGTGAGGCTGGCGTACCGCTTGCCATCGGGCCCCTCGGTGACGATGCACCGGGCATAGAAGCGGCGGCCATCGGTGTTGACGACGCGGTCGCGCGTGATTGCGCGCATGGTTGGGCGCTGCCAGTCGTCGCGGCCGAGCATCGTGAAGATGGCAGGGCGGCCGAAGAGTTCGAACGACACCATCGAGCTCACGGGGTTGCCGGGCAGGCCGAGGTGGGGGACACGACGCCCGCCCGGTGCGTTGAACGCGCCGAAAGCCAGTGGCTTGCCGGGCTTCATGCGGACGGTCCAGAAGTCGATGGAGCCCTCGCGGGCAAGGACGTCCTTGACGACATCGAAGTCCCCGCGCGAGACACCGGCACTGGTGACGAGCATGTCGGCATCGAGTGCCTCGTGAATTTTGGCCGTGAGGTCTTCGACGGTGTCGCGGGCGATGCCAAGGAGACGCGGGATGCCGCCGTACTTGAGGACCAGGGCGGCGATGCTCTGGGCGTTGGCATCGTAGATGCGGCCGGGCAGGAGCGGCTCGCCTGGCTCGGTGATTTCGTCTCCGGTCGAAAGGATGGCGACGACGGGGCGGCGGTAGACAGGGGCGTGGGTCAGGCCGATGGAGGCGAAGACACCGATTTCGGAGGGGCGTACGAGCCGGCCGGACGCGACGACGGTCTGGCCGTGGCGGACGTCTTCGCCGCGCCGGCGGATGTTTGCGCCGCGATCGGCAGCTTTGAACACCTGGACGGTAGCGGCCCTGACGGCCGACTGATTGACGGCGCGGAGCGGTTCATCGGTCTCTTCGAAAGGGACGATGGCGTCGGCGCCGGCCGGGATAGGGGCGCCCGTCATGATGCGAACGGCTTCGCCTGGGCCGACGCTCGTTTCGAGGACGTAGCCGGCTGCGAGGTCGGCGGTGACGGTGAGGACACGGGGGTCTGCCTCGGTGGCGCCGGTGGTGTCTTCGAAGCGGAGGGCGTAGCCGTCCATGGAGGTGTTATCGAGGGGCGGGATATCGAAGGGCGCGACGACGTCCTCGGCGAGCACCTGGCCGAGGGCTTCGAGGAGCGGTTTTCGCTCGATCGGAAGGCGGGCGAAGAAGGCGAGGATGCGTTCGCGCGCCTCTTCGACGCTGATCATGGACGAGGCGGGGAAGGTCATGAAGACGCTGGCGAACTCACGCCAGGCGGACGGCGAGACAGGTGGTGGTGCGCTGGACCCCGGCGACCTTCTGGACGGCGTCGGTGATGGCATTTCCAAGCCTATCGAGGTCATCGGCTTCGAGCTGGACGATGACGTCGTAGGGGCCGGTAACGGTATCGACGACGACTACGCGGGCACCGGGGTACTGGAAATCGCTGATGGCTGCACCGACGGCTTTGGCCTTGCCGACATCGGTCTCAATAAGGACGTAACCGCGGACGGCCATGCGAAATCCTCCGGGCCGGGATTCCTCCCGGAAGGGTGGGGTAGTTTCGGAATCATGGTTGGGGGTGGCGTACCCTGTCAAGTTGGGTGAGCGGTATTGGGCTGCTATTGCGCAACGGTGGGGAGTGCATAGCTCATCGTGATTTCGCCTGCGTTCGCTCCTGCCGTGATGGTTACGGGGAGGGTGATCTCAAGTTGTTGGATGAAGCAGAGCGCATCCTGGCCTGTGCGGCAGTAGTAAACGGAGGCGGTACCGGTAATCGTGGCTGTACCGGGGTGCACGCTGACGGGCACTGGCAGGCTGACGCTTGGGCCGGTGACGGACCATGTCAGGCTCTTTTCGCCGAGGTCAATGACGGCCGGGTTTGACGAAGACAGCGTGATGCGGGATGGGGCGAGGTTGTTGAGGTGGTAGCCGCTGGGGGCATTGAACTGGATGCGAAGGTTCGCGGCGCCAGGGGCCACTTTTTGTGCGGAGAGAGCGACCGGGATGGAGCGGCCGGCGGTGACGGGCGCAGCCACGGAAAGGTTCGTCAGCGTGAGGGTTGAGACGGTGTTCGTCGCGACATCGATGACACGGATGAGGTCGTTGTTGGTGTCGGCGACGTAGAGTTTGCCTGCGGCGAAGCTGAGGCCGCTGGGTTCATCGAAGAGCGCCTGCTTGCCGGTGCCGTCGTTCCAGCCGCGCGTGCCATTGCCCGCGAGCGTGGTCACGGTGTCGGTGGAGAGGTTGAGCGCGCGGATCTTATGGTTGTAGGTGTCGGCGAGGTACAGGACGCCATCGCCCAGGGCGATCGCCTGCGCGTGTTGGAGCTTAGCGCTTGTGCCAGTGCCATCGTTGTCGCCGTAATCGAAGAGGCCCGTGCCGACCAGCGTCTTGATTTTGCCGTCTCCGGCCGTCGGGACGGTGCGCACGGAACTGGATTCGGGGTCGACCCAGTAGAGGTTTGCACCGCTGTGGTCGGTGACCAGTCCGCTTGGCTGTGCAAGCGTGGCCTGGAGCCGTTCGCCATCGTCGATGCCTTCGCGCGTGGTACCGGCGAAGACGGATACGGTGCCGGCTTTGAGATCCATCGCCCAGATCTGGTGGACGCCGGCCATCGTGATGTAGAGGGTGTTGCCATCGACGGCGAGGCCCCATGGCGATGACATCGCAGCACTCGTGGCCTTCGTGCCATCCTTGGGGACCGTGTCGAGCTGCTGACCGGTGCCGGCGATGGTGGTCACTTCGAAGGTGGCCAGGTTGACGGAGCGTATGGCGTGGTTGCGCGTGTCGGCGACGTAGAGCGTTTTGCCATCGGGGGATAAGGCGAGGCCCTGTGGGCCGTTGAAGGTGGCTTCTGCGGCCGCGCCATCATCGAAGCTTTGCTTACCCGAGCCGATGGCCTGTTCGAGCTTCCCGGAGAGGTCGGAGATGAGGATACGGTTGTGGCTGGAATCGGCGATGAAGAGCCGGTTGCCCTGGGGGTCGGCGAGCACGGCGCCGGGATAGGAGAGGACTGTCGAAGGGGTGGTGTTGTTGAGCGAGAGCGGAAGGGCAGCCTTGTTGATTTCGCCCTTCGCCGCGAATTCGCTGATGAGGGATGAGATGATGGGATGGAAGAGCGGATACACGCCCTCGCCAGCGTGCGCGCCGACGAGCTTGCCGTTGGGGTCGATGAGCACGAGCGTGGGCCAGGCGTTGACGTTGTAGGCCTGCCAGATAGCGAAATCCGGATCATTTACGACCGGATGTGTGAGGCCGAACTTCTTGATCGCGTCTTCGATAGAGGCGTTGTCGTGTTCGGTGGAGTACTTGCCCGAGTGAACGCCAATGACGGTAAACGAGTTGCCGAAGTCACTTTCGAGCTTTTTGAGGTCCGGGATGATGTCCTGGCAGTTGATACAGCCGAGGGTCCAGAAATCGAGGAGGACGGCCTTGCCCTTGAGGTCGCTGAGTTTGAGCGGATGGTCGACGTTGAACCACGTCAGCCCGGTGGGGAAGGCGGGCGCGGGCGTGGTGCCAGCCCAGGACGTTGGCGTCCCCGCAGGCGTGCCGCTGGCGGCGGCGGCGTTGCCGTTTTTGGAATTCGAGCATGCGGTCATGGCGCAGATGACCACCAGTAAGGCTGTTGCATAGAGCGCCATTTTCGCACGCGGACTGCCGCGGCGGGGGTTCCAGGCCTGGGCGCGGAGTGGCACGTAGGCATCCTACCCCGGCATTGGAGATAAGGCGCTTACCCGAAGGTTACAGACCCGGGCGTTGCTAACCGGAGCTTTCCGGCATTTGAGGCTCGGCGGGCCGGTCGCGGGCGGGATCGCGAATAGCGATTGGCGGCAGGTATACTCGGAAGACCATGAGCAGTTCGTTGGATGACCTTCGTGCGGAGTCGCTCGACGCGCTGGCACGCGCCGGGGATGAGGCGGCAATTGACCAGTGGCGAGTGGACTGGCTCGGCCGGTCGGATGGTCGCGTCACCGGGCTCCTGCGAACCGTTCGAGAGCGGCCGGTGGAAGAACGGGCAGCGTTTGGTGCGGCGGCGAACGAACTTAAGAATGAGTTAGAGGCGGCGCTCGCAGCCCGGCAGGAGGCGTTGCGGCAGGCCGTCCTTGAGGTGCTTTCGACGTCGGCTGCGCTCGATGTGACGTTGCCAGGGCGGCCACAGGAGGTGGGGCGGCTGCACCCGGTCACGCAGACGTTGCGGGACTGCATCAAGGTGTTCGGCGAGATGGGCTTTCGGGTGGCCGAAGGGCCGGAAGTGGAGTGGAGCCGTTACAACTTCGACGCGGCGCGTATTCCTGCCGACCACCCCGCGCGCGACATGTGGGACACGATCTGGGTGAACACGATCATCGATGGCGAGCGGAAGATGCTTTTGCGCACACACACGACGCCGAACCAGGTGCGGGTGATGGAGCGGATGAAGCCGCCGGTGCGGGTGATCGTGCCGGGGAAGTGCTACCGCCAGGAAGCGACAGATGCGACGCACGAATGGATGCTGACGCAGATTGAAGGGCTGGCGGTGGATGAGGGCGTGCGCATGACGGACCTCAAAGGTGTGCTTTACGAGTTCGCGCGCAAGATGTTTGGGTCAGAGCGGAAGATCATCTTCCATCACAGCTATTTCCCGTTCGTGGAGCCAGGGATTGAGATGGCGATGGACTGCTTCATCTGTCGCGGTTCCGGAGCGCAATGCCACACCTGCCACGGCACGGGCTGGATCGAAATCCTCGGGGCGGGGATGGTGCATCCGGAGATTATCGACAACGTTGGCTACGACTCGTCGAAGCACACGGGGTTTGCATTTGGGATTGGTGTGGAGCGGGTGGCGCTGCTGCGGTGGGGGATCGAAGACATCCGGAACTTCTACCAGAACGATTTGCGGTTTCTGAGCCAGTTCTGAGGGTGTTTTACCGCCAAGGGCGCCGAGGACGCCAAGAACGCCAAGTCTTTTTGGTGGACGCTGGTTGGATGCCAGTGAGCTGGTGCTATTTGGGGTCGGGTAGGGCGGCGAACAGGCACGCTGCCACCTTAGAGCAGGCGGCGGATGGGTTTGCGGCCGGGGCGAGGGTCGTAGTTGCTTTTGAACATTTCGAGTTTGTCGCGCTCGATAAGGTACTTGCCCGCGAAGAGGGTGGCGGGGATTTTCTTCTGTTTGATCAGGCGCCGGAGGCTTTGGGGATGGATAGCCAGTTCGCGGGCGGCCTCCACCAGGTCCAGGTAGTTTTCAAACGGCGTAGTGATAGGCATCGCGTCTCCATTGCCGCCGAGTACTCAGGGCCGCGGCGCCGAGCGGTCCCGCAACCGGGCTGCCAGGGTGCCTGCGCGCGGCCGGCGGGCGCGAAAGGTGGCCTGGCTCGATATTGGCTCACCCGCGTAGACAGTTACCAACTTTAGCAAACGCGAACGATTATTGTCTATCCGAGTCTACCGTTCGGGCGGGGATGCTTCAGCCTGTTCGTAGACGCGCCGGGCGACGATGACGATTCTGCGGGCGGCGAGCGTTGTGAGAAGCAGGGCGACGGGGTCGCCTTCAATTTTGCCAAGCTGGCGTTGGAGTTCATCCGGCTCGACGGGGAAGGCGCGGCGGCGCACTTCCCCCGGCCGCCAGCGCCGCTCGCGTAAACGGGATTTGAGTCGAGCGACGGAGAACGGGACGATGTCGAGCACTTCAAACGTGGCGCAGAGTGGGTCGAATGCCGCGAAGTGGCCCGTGAGGTAGGCAATCTGCGGGTCGAGCATGGTGACTGCGCTGCCGGATGCCGAGAGCCGATGGGCAAGGTGGCGCACGAGGCCGGCGCGGGTAACGCACGATTCGGGGTCGAACACGAAGCGGCCGACGGGCGTACATTCGGGCGACGACTCT
>DATNET010000403.1:0-2182 GCA_035606745.1 Tepidiformaceae bacterium | reverse complement strand
TGGTCGGCGCTAGAACGCTAGCCAACAGCTTGAGGCCTAGCCCCACGCTTAGATCCGACCGGGGGATAGGTTCCAGGTGTCAACGCCGCTCGAAAATTGACCCCCTAGCGCCGGTTGAAAATTGACCCCCTGATGGTCATTCTTCGGTTTGGTTGGCCGCGGGGACGCGGCCGAGGTCTCGGTCTTTGAGTCGGTAGCTGTCTCCTTTGAGGGCGATGACTTCGGCGTGGTGGACGAGCCGGTCGATCATGGCGGCGGCGACGACGTCGTCGCCGAAGACTTCGCCCCACCGTCCGAATGGTTTGTTGGATGTGACGATGAGCGAGGCGCGTTCGTAGCGGCTGCTGACGAGCTGGAAGAACAGGTTCGCGGCTTCGGGCTCGAACGGGATGTAGCCGACTTCGTCGATGACCAGGAGCGGGTAGCGGCCCAGCCGGACGAGCTCGGCCTGCAGCCGGGCGAATAGGAACGGTAGGGGGCAGCGTTACACGGCATCGTGCGAAGGCCAGGGCGGACCCTCTCGCAGAGCGTTGAGGAATGCCACTCCGGATTGTCTCCCGCTCGGGTGCTGGTCGTCGCGACTCCAGCGGTGCGCTGCGATCATCGCCAGTACGACCCCCCGGAACTCGCCGACCAGTGCTTGGTCCGCGTCCGGATAGCGCTCGCTGACCTCTTTGGGGACCCAGGCAAGGTCGAATTCGACGGGGCCATGGACAGAATCCTCGAAGTCCATGAAAAGCGGCCCGGTCTTCGTCTTGATCACGTTCCCCGGGTGCGGCTCGCCGTGCAGGATCTGCTCGGCCGCGCGCCGGCTGACAATCGTTTCGCTCAGATCTCGCAGCGTGCTGGCGAGAAGCGCCCGATCGGTCTCGGCGAGATCGGGAGTGACGTCACGGCTCGCAACGTCTTGCTGGGTCGCCGCCACGCGATCCATGAAGTGCGGCGCCAGGACGTCGATCTGCCGCAGGCCGGCATGAAGACACTCGAGCACCTGCGCGTAGCCGGCCGGCGGAAGCATTCGGCGAACAGGTGCAAAGTAGGTCCACATGGTGATTGCAAAGCCATCATGGGAAAAGACGCGTGGCTCGACTCGAGGGTCGAGTCCAGCAACCGGGCTGTCGTTCTCTGCGAGCCGTTTCACAACTTCAACTTCCGTCGCCAACCTCGCTTGATACGCCTCCCCGCTGAGCCAACTCGCCCTGGCAGTCACGGGCGCCAGAGCCTCTGGAGGCGTGACCCGCGCAACGACATCGCATGGCATCAGGCGGACGACAAGACGGTTGGAGTCGTTGAGAACGACCGTGGCGTCGACCGGCAAGCCGAACGTCGAGGCGGTCGACTTCGCTGCAGCCACCGCACGCTGCGCTACCGATGCTCGCACCTCCGTGTGCCCTCCTCCACGCGGGACCCGCACGGCTGCATAACGCTACACCGTCGGCGACGCAGCGCCGTGTCCGTGACCAACTGGCCGCCGCTGGGGTCACCGCGGTCGTCATGCGCCCACCGCTGGCCGCCCTCCTGGGCCAAGCCGTCGCCGGTGCTCCACTGTTGCTGACACTGCTGTCAAGCCGGTAGCCAGCGGCCGATGGGGGCCGACAGAACTGGAAGGCCGACCCAGCAGGTGGCTAGTAGTGGACAGTCCCAGACGGTCCGCCCAGTCCTACGGATCAGAAGGCCGTGCCCGCCACGTGCCCGATGCACTGGTCAGTCGGGGATCGTAGCGGCCACTGACGGAGAGCCAGGATGGCCGCCTGTCTGCCATCAGACTGGCGCGGCGGCCCGCCGAGATGCTGCTGTACGGGAAGACCGTCACCATCTGATCCGTAGAGATCTACAGCCGAAGCGGCTACCTGCCTACTCCGCCGATGACCTGCTGAAATCGCGTTCATCGGTGTGCGTCAGGCGGCAGCGTTGAGCGCCGTTGTGTGGCCAAAAAGTGGCCAACTTAGCCCAGGTGACCTGGCTAGCTCGTTCGGCTCGCAACCGTCAAGGCGCAGTTGACAGGAGCAAGCTCGGAGTTCGCTCGGTTTGGGTGCGGATGTGGCTAGTCTGCGGGGTATGGCACCGGAATACTTCTTCGAGTCGCTCGTCCTTCAACATGGGTGGACTGACGACTGGTTCACCAGTCACTTGAACGCGCGGTCTTCCCAGGGTTGGGAGTTGGTATCGACACAATGTGTTG
>DATNET010000389.1:0-2141 GCA_035606745.1 Tepidiformaceae bacterium | reverse complement strand
ATGTCGGGCGCGATGCATCGAAAGTCTGCTCGAAACGCCTCGCTGGTCGAACCCCAGCTCACGGCGGCATCGCACCAGCCGTGGAGGAACATAAGGGCCGGTCCGGGCCCGCCGCAATCTTCGTAGTGGAGCGTTACTGTTGGCCGTTCGAGCGTGGGCATGCGGACCTCCGTGCCGCGGGAGTATAGCGGGGTAGGAGCGTGACCGTTGACCGGCATCCGCGTGCATCGGTTGTCTTCCGGCCTTTTGCGGACGCGGGCGGCGCTTGGACGAACATCGTTCAACCCACGGCTCACATACCAATCGACCGCTTCTGCAAACGGGCTTGCAATCGCACTTGTGTTTCGTTAGGATAGGGGGGTACCCCATACCGGACGAGGAGGGCTGATGACCCCAGATATCCAGGCGCAGGCCCAGCGTCGCCTGAAAATTGTCGCCGGACAGGTCCAGGCACTTCAAAAGCAGATCGACGAAGACCGCTACTGCATGGAAGTCCTTGACCTCTCGCTCTCCATCCAGCGTGCCCTTCGCAGCCTCGACGGGTTGGTCATCGAAGGCCACCTGCGCACACACGTCGCCGAACAGATGACGAACGGCGAGACCGACCGGGCCGTCACCGAGCTTCTGCGGCTCTACAAAGTCCAGGGGCCCGGCGAGGGCTGAGAAGCTCGGCGTTAGCCTCGCCAAACACTCTGAAAGGATTCCATCATGGCAACCACTCTCGAACTCGAAGTCCGCGGCATGACGTGTGACCACTGCGTCCATGCCGTCACTAACGCACTCAAAGAGGTCCCCGGGGTCGCCTCGGCGAGCGTCGATCTCGAACACGGCTCAGCCACGGTCGAAGGGGACAATCTCGATTCCAAGGCGCTGATCGCAGCGATCGAAGAAGAAGGATACGAGGCGTCCCCGAAGTAACGGCGACCCGAACTGGACATGGCAATGACATCAACTGATAACGCGGTCACGCTCGATATTTCGGGGATGACCTGTGCCTCCTGCGTGCGCCGCGTCGAACGCGCCCTCAGCAAAGTCGAAGGCGTAGAGACGGCAAGCGTCAACTTCGCGGCCGAGACGGCTCGCGTGACGCTCGCACAGCCGGTAGAGCTGGAGCGCCTGCTTACCGCGGTGGAAAAGGCCGGTTACAGCGCCGCCGAGAGCCGCCCGGCAAGCGACCGTACGGCCGAACGCGCCGGGCACGCACGCAAGACGCTCATCACGCTGCTGTTTGGCGCCGCGCTCGCAATTCCAACGGTCGTTATCGCGATGGGCATGGACATCGCTGGGGTGACGGTCGGGAGCGGACCGCGGTTCACGGGCTGGCTCTTGCTGGTGCTGGCGACGCCGGTCCAGTTTGGCCTCGGCTGGCGATTCTACCGGGGCAGCTACACGAGCCTGCGCCACATGAACCCAAACATGGATGTCCTCGTGGCGCTCGGCACTTCGGTCGCCTACGGGTTCAGCGCCTGGGTGGTGCTCGCTGACCAGGGCTACCACATGTTCTTCGATGTGAGCTCGGCCGTGCTGGTCTTCATTACGATGGGCAAATACTTCGAAGAGACGTCCAAGGGCGCTGCGTCGTCCGCCATCCGCGCGTTGCTGGGTCTCTCCGCGAAATCGGCCTCGGTGATCCGCGACGGACAAGAAGTTGAGATGCCGCTCGAGGAGGTGCGCGTCGGCGATGTGTTCGTCGTGCGTCCAGGGCAGCGCATATCACTTGATGGCATCATCCGGAGCGGCGAAAGCACAGTCGACGAATCCATGCTGACGGGCGAATCGATCCCTGTAGAACGGCATGCCGGCGACCATATCATCGGCGGGACGGTGAACCAGAACGGCGTGATCTTCGCTGAAGCGACCGCCGTCGGGGCGGCTACCGCCCTGAGCCGAATGGCCCGGATGGTCGAAGAGGCGCAGGGTTCGAAGGCGCCAATCCAGAAGCTCGTGGATATGGTGGCAGCGATCTTCGTGCCCGCCGTGATCCTCATCGCCGCCGCGGTGTTCCTTGCCTGGGGTTTCTTCGGCTCCTCCTGGACGGACGCGATGGTCTACGCCGTCGCCGTGCTCGTGATTGCCTGCCCTTGCGCTCTTGGGCTGGCGACGCCGACTGCGATCATGGTCGGTACAGGGATAGGCGCCGA
>DATNET010000234.1:0-2675 GCA_035606745.1 Tepidiformaceae bacterium | reverse complement strand
GTGCTGAAGACAATTAGCGCAACGGCAGCGAGAAGAACCAGCACCACAGCCGGGACCATGAACACGGCCAGCAAGTGGGACCCAAACAGGCGCCACCGGAGGCTGCGCCGCGCGCGCCGGCGGTAGGCCGGGACGACAAGCAGATATTCAAGCCAGCGAGGCATCATGCTGAACCGGCTGGAACTTATACCCGATCCCCCAGACGGTCCGGATGGCGCCCGATTCTTCGCCCAGCTTCTTACGCAACCTCTGGACATGCGTGTCGATGGTCCGGTCCGTGACTTCGTAATCGGAACGCCAGATGCGCTCCAGCAGATACTCGCGGCTAAACGCCCGGCCGGCGTTTCCTACGAACAGGGCGAGGAGATCGAACTCTTTCGGCGTGAGTTCGATCGGACGCCCATCAACCGTCGCCACGCGTGCCACCGGATCAACGCCGACTCCCGCGCTGGTCAGGACATCCGGGCCGCCACGGTGTCCCTCACTCAGCATCTCCTTCCGGCGGAGAATCGCGCGCACCCTCGCGAGCAACTCCCGCATCCGAAACGGCTTGGTAAGGTAGTCATCGGCGCCCACTTCCAGCCCGAGGATGACATCGCTTTCTTCGCTGCGGGCCGTCAGCATGAGCACCGGCACGACGTGCCGCTCACGAATACGGCGGCACACAGCTATGCCATCGAGGCCGGGCATCATCCAGTCCAGGATGACGAGGTCGGGCATGCGCTCTTCGATGGCGTCAAGCGCTCCCGGCCCGTCGAACGCCTGGACGACCTCATACCCTTCCTGGCCAAGCTGCCGCGCGACCAGCGCATTGAGGTCGGCTTCGTCTTCGGCCAACAGGATGAGCGGCATAGCCACAGTATCGCGGTTCACAGCTCGACAGTCCCTCCTCAAGCCGCCCTGGCCCTGCCACAAGACTTACTGGAGCTGACGGCGGTCGATTCGATAGCACGCGAATGCGACGGCCACCAGGAGAATCACGATCCCCGAGATGACCGGTTGCCACGGTGTCAGAGGTTCGCTGCGCACGGCGTTTGTCGCGATCGCACCGATGTTCACTGGAAAGAACATCGTCACTTTCTCGGTGACGAAGCGATCGAAAAAGAAAGGGACGAAACCGATACCGATCGCGATCCCGGCGATCGGTGCGCTGGCCCGAAAGACGCCACTCAGGCCGAGGACAATCGCGACCACAACGCTGGCGTTCAGAGACGCGAAGGCCAGGCCTTCGGCGACCGCGGCCCAGTCGTGGATCCCACCCGATTGCGTTGCGGCTGTGAGTGCAATAAACACGATGCTCGGCACGATCACCGCGCCCAACACCACCGCGACGACGTTCGCGGCATATTTCGCCAGCACGTAGCCCTTGCGGGACACCGGCTTGGTGAAGATCCATTGGGCTGTCCCGGCATCTTCCTCTTTGACGATCATGCCCATCGTCAGCGCCACGATGAGATAGGCCCCGAGCGTGAGCGTGAGCCCCATCCACGCATCCATCGAACCGTTGTAGCCGGAGTTGATGCGCCCGTCGTGGAGGCCGCCTTCATTAAGGAACAAAATCACCGGCACAGCGCCCAGCATCAGCGATGTGAGGAGCGCCGTGACTCCGAACCGCTTGGTCCGAAACCATTCCTGAAGCTCCTTTTGAAAGATATTTCTCCCGCCAGCGAAGAGGGCACGGTGTGGATTGAGCGCCCGCTCATCGGTGCTTCGTGGCCCCACGATTGCAGATTCCATGGATGTTCTCCTCGCAGAAATGGACGGATTGAGGAACTTGCGAGCGTCAGGCGGCTCGGACATCGCCACTGGCACCGCCCGTCAGTTCGAGGAACACCGCCTCGAGGCCCGGCTGTTCCGGCCGGCAGCTCACAAAAATGATGTCGTCGTGGGCGACGACGACCAGCGGCACGTGCCCGCGCGCGGCCTCGAGGTCTCGCACTTCGAGCCGGATTCGACTCAGCCCGGCCGGTCCTGGCTCCGCCGCAGCGGAGGCGACGTACGCCTGACGCCGTAGATCAGCAACGACCGCTCGCGGGTCGCCTTCAATTTCGACGACGAGTTCTGTCTGGCTGGAAGCGAGCAGCTCGCTCATCTTCGACTGCCGGAGACACGCACCGTCGTTGATGATGGCCACCTGGTCGGCCACGCGCTCGACATCCTGAAGGATGTGCGTGGAATAGAAGACCGTTGTCGACCCGCGTAAACGCTCCATAATCTGGATGACCTCGAAACGGCCTGCCGGATCGAGTGCGGAGCACGGTTCGTCGAGCATCAGCACCTCGGGGTCGCCCATGAGCGCCTGTGCAATGCCCAGCCGCTGTCGCATGCCGCCCGAATAGCCGCCCACCTTGCGGTTCGCCACACCGGCGAGGTCGACGAGCTCAAGCATCTCGCCAGCCCGCCGCCTCACCGCGCCGGCGTCGAGCGGGAAGAACCGGCCCGTGAACTCGAGCGTTTCCTGCCCGGACATCCAGCCGTAAAAGCGCGGGTCCTGGCGAAGGAAGCCGATGCGTTCCCGCACCGCCATCCCTTCGGTGTTGACGTCCATACCGCAAATACAGGCCGAGCCACTGCTTGCCTGGGCCAGCCCTGCGAGGATGCTCAGCGCGGTGGTTTTCCCAGAACCGTTTCGTCCAAGGAACCCGAAAATACTCCCTCGCGGCACGCTTATGTCT
>DATNET010000382.1:0-2844 GCA_035606745.1 Tepidiformaceae bacterium | reverse complement strand
GGGTCGGGCATGGCGATGGCGGTGCCAATAGATACGCGGCCGCCGAATCTGACCTCGATTGGCCCGACGAGGTCGTATTTGAGGACCGTGCCATCGGCACGGGCGGCCAGCTTCTTGGCAACCGTCCCCAGCCCGAGTTGTCGCCGAAGAGACTCCGGTATAACGAGCGATGTGGCGCCGGTGTCGACGAGCGCGCGCACCGTGACCGCTCGAACCCCATCCGGCCGAAGGTGGCCCGCTGCTACCAGCGATTCATCGGCCTGGTTTCGCAATTCAATCTCGGCGTGAATCGTTCCCATGAGCGCAGTTTACCATTCAGCCAGCAACGGCTAGCTCAGCACGGCCTCGACAGCGCGTCGCACTACCGGCTCAGGGACATCATCATGCACGGCCGCGTGTCCGATTCCTTCAAGCAGCACCCATCGCACCTTACCGCCCCGCACCTTTTTATCTGACAAAGTGGCATCGAGCACATCGTCCACGGAGACACCGGAAACCTCTTCCGGTAACCCGGCGGTGCGAATGAGGCGTTGTTGGCGTTCGTACTCGTCGTGGCCAAGCAGTCCAAGATCCTGGGCGATAAGCCCCGCGGCACGCATCCCAATCGCCACCGCCTCGCCGTGCAGCACCCGGCTGAAGCCCGTCACGGATTCGATTGCATGCCCGATGGTGTGGCCATAGTTGAGGAGCGTCCGACGCCCCGATTCGCGCTCGTCTTCCGACACAATGCCCGCCTTGATGGCAACGCTTCGCGCAATGAGCGTGGGCGAGAACATCGCTTCGGGATCGCCCACGACGGCTTCGAGGTCGCGGGTCAGGCCTTCATCGAGGATCAGTCCGTGCTTGACCACTTCGGCCCAGCCGTTTTGAAGCTGTCGCCGTGGCAGCGTGCGCAGGACGTGCGGGTCAATCACGACGGCCCTGGGCTGGGCGAAAGCGCCGACCAGGTTCTTGCCCCGCGGGTGGTCCACGCCAGTCTTCCCGCCGATAGCAGCGTCCACCATGGCGAGCAGGGACGTCGGCACGTGGACGAACTCGATCCCGCGCAGGCATGTGGCGGCGGCGAAGCCAGCCATGTCCGTGACGACGCCGCCGCCGAGGCAGACCACGAAGTCCGAACGTTCCACCCGGTGTTCGAGCAGCCAATCGTAAATCGTTTCGACGGTGTCGAGGGTCTTGTGCGCCTCTCCGGCAGGGAGCGTGAACAATTCGGTCGAGTACCCCGCCGAAGACAGTGCCCCCGCGGCCTGCCTGCCGAACAACGGCCCAACCCCGGCGTCGGTGACCACAAAAGCACGGCCCACCAGGCTGGAATCCCGGCAAATCGAACCAAGCCGCGAAAGCACGCCCTGGCCGACGATCACGGGGTAGTTGGCGAGCGGCGTCTGCACGACGGCAGCCACCTCAAACGGACCGCTGCTCGTCGGCCGGGCGAATTCGGCAGGGGCGTCGCCGCCAAAAAACCGTTCGCCCGGTCCAGTCGGATGGGCGCGGAATTCGTGCCAGAGTCGTTCGATTTCGGCGGCCGCCTGTTCCGGGGAGAGCGAATCGACATCCACGGCTGCGTCGGCCTTCTGGTAGACCGAGGCTCGTGCCTCGAGCAGCGCGGTGAGTCGCGCCTGCGTGTCTCCTGCGAGGAGCGGGCGTGCCGCGGTAGTGGGGTCGGCGGCCAGGCGTTCGGCGGCATGGGCCGGCGAAACGGCGAGCCACACCACGAAGCCTCGGCCGATCGCCGCGCGGCTGCCTTCATCGGTTGGTGCGCCGCCGCCTGTGGAGACGACAAGAGGCTCCCGCGCAGCAAGCCCGGCGAGTGCGTCGGCCTCGATCGCGCGGAACCCGGCCTCGCCTTCGCTGTTGAAAATCTCCGACACCGTGCGCTCGGTACGTTCTTCGATCTCCTCATCAGAATCGGCAAACGCCCAGCCAAGCCGCCCGGCCAGCAGCCGTCCAACGGTGGACTTGCCGGCCCCGGAGAGGCCCACGAGGAAGATGCGCCGAGGGGTCATCGGCCGCGCCCATCATCCGGGCGCGCGATCGCGCGGGGGCCAACCGTCGCGAGGTAGCGTTCGTAATTTGCGCGCGTCTCAGGCAGCGAATCGCCGCCGAACTTTTCGAGCCAGGCGTCCGCAAGCACTATCGCGACCATCGCCTCCGCAACAACGCCGCCCGCGGGCACCACACAGACGTCGCTGCGCTCGTAGTGCGCCAGCACCTCTTCGCCGGTATCGAGGTCCACGGATGGGAGCGGATGGGCAAGCGTCGGGATCGGCTTGATGGCAGCGCGAACAACGATCTCTTCGCCGGTGCTGATGCCTCCTTCGATGCCGCCGTGGCGGTTGGTAGCATGGCGCCAGGGGAGTCCTTCCCATTGCGAGATGGGCAAAATGACGTCGTGAACTTGAGAGCCGCGCAACTTCGTGCCGTCAAACCCAGCGCCGAAACTCACGCCTTTGAATGCGTTAATGCTGCAGATTGCCTGGGCGATCCGGCCGTCCAGCTTGCGATCCCAGTGGACATGGCTGCCCAATCCCATGGGCAAACCGCTCACGCGGACCTCGACCTCGCCACCGACGGTGTCGCCATCTGGCTTGGCGGCATTGATGGCGGCAACCATCGCTTCGCCAGCGGCGGGATCCGCCGACCGCACGGGGTCGGCTTCGACCGCATCCCAGTCGATGGGGTCCTTCGGCTGTGAGCATACGCTGCCGATCGACAGCGTATGGCTGTGGAAGATGACGCCGAACTCGCTGAGCAGGCGTTTTGCGACCGCACCAACGGCGACGCGGGCTGCGGTCTCGCGGGCGCTGGCGCGTTCGAGGACGTTGCGCACGTCATCGAAGCCGT
>DATNET010000231.1:0-3402 GCA_035606745.1 Tepidiformaceae bacterium | reverse complement strand
ACGCTTGTCGGGCGAGCCGTAATGGACGCCACCTTTTTCGCAGAGTCGCTCAGAGACGCTTTCGAGCATGATTCCCTGGGAGACGGAAACCTTGCGGAGGGCCGCGATCTCTGCCGAGGTCATGACGCCCGGGTTCGCGTGGGGCAGCAGGCCAGTTTCGCGATGGACGAGGTCACACATGGCCGTGAGGTACGAGATGGTCGTCTCGTGACCAAGTTCGGCCAGCTCCTTCTTCGCGACCTTGTAACGGAGCTCGGGCTTATCGCCGAGCGTGAAGAGCGCTTCCTTGCATCCGGCGGCTGCGCCGGCGCGAGCGATTTCGAGCACCTCATCCGGCGTCAAATACGCCCGCTGACCGGGCCGCGGAGGATGGGCGAACGTGCAATAGTGGCAGACATCGCGGCAGAGCTGCGTGAGAGGGATGAAGACCTTGCGTGAATATGAAACGACGTTGCGATGGCCACGATCGCGGAGCGTCGAAGCCGTTGCGAGCAGCGCCGCGAGATCTGTTTCTGCGCTCAACGCAATGGCCGCGTCTTCGCTGGGAAGCGTGCCCGTGAGTGCGGCGGCGAGGGTTGAGTGGGTGCTTTCGAGCATCTTTGGCCTCCGTAGCTGGGAGCAGTGTGAGCCAGTTGGACGGCCTGGCACTCAGTAGATAAAATGGAGCTACTTGCAAATGCAGAGTAACCCTTCTGTGTCGATAGCATATCGCAACCGGGAACAGGATGAATAGCCCATGCCACGTAAAGTGCGCTGTCCCGTAGCCACGTCGCTCGACCTCGTCGGTGATCGCTGGACGCTTCAGGTGGTGCGCGACCTGCTACGCGGTCACGCCCGCTTCTCCCAGCTAGCCCAGAGCGTTGAAGGCATCCCCGCGAGCGTCCTCTCCGACCGTCTGAAGTCGCTGGAAGCTGCGGGCGTGGTGTCGCGGCGTTTCTACAGCGACCACCCGCCGCGGGCGGAGTACGTGCTCACTCCGAAGGGCCATGCGCTTGGCGTCGTCGTCGGTGCCCTGGCAAGTTGGGGCGAGCGATACGGAGAGCACGACCTCAGCCTCGTCGACAATGAATGCGGGCATGGGCTGGAAGTGCAATACCACTGCCCTACGTGTCAGCGCTCGGCGCCGAGGTCGCGGGCGAGGATGATCGGGACGTAGCCAGCGCGGCCCAACCTAAAATTCGTTTGGCGGTGGCGGGCTTAGCGTTTGCCGCCCCTCCGGCAGTGGCGATACACTAAGCGTTCCGCATCACGCAGGGTGAGCTACGCACAGCTTCACCTGGGCAGCCTCGCTGTCTGCGTGCGTTTGCGCCATCGAATATCTCGGCCGGAGTTGTCTCCTTGCACGTTATCGGGCTTACTGGCGGGATCGCCAGCGGCAAATCCACCGCGGCGAAGTTCTTCCACGACCGCGAAATACCGGTGATCGACGCCGACCTACTCGGCCACCGCACATACGAACCAGGGTCTGACACGTTCGCCGCCGTTGTCCGCACGTTCGGCGACGACCTCGTAGCTCCGGACGGCACCGTCGACCGCAAAGTCCTCGGCGCTAAAGTTTTCGGCAAGCCAGAAGAACTCAAGAAGCTCACCGATATTGTGTGGCCCGGCATTCGCCACCTCGCCAGCCGGGAGCTGGCAGAGTTCGAGGTCGCGGGCAATCGGCTCGTCGTGTTGGAAGCGGCAGTTTTGTTCGAAGCCGGCTGGCAGGACCTCTGCGACGAGATCTGGGTCGTGGTTGTCGAACCAGAAACGGCCGTGGAGCGGCTGGCTGCGCGCAATGGACTTGATGCCGAAGCCGCGCGTGCTCGCATCGCTTCCCAGCTTTCCAACGCGGAGCGCGTGGCCAATGCGGACGTCGTAATTGAAAACAACCATGACCTGGCGGCGCTCGAGGGAGCAATCGCCAGGGCATGGGAAGCACTCGAAGTTCGGCTGCATACGGCGGCCGGGAGGTAACAGGAACTTGGTGGAAACAACGACCCGGCCGGACCCGAATGTCTACGCGGTGGAAGAATACGCTGTCCACGAAAAGCCTTACTACCTGCCCATCGCCGACGAGGTGGAGCTCTTCGAGACGGCCTATGCACAGCGCATCCCCGTCCTCCTGAAAGGCCCGACGGGGGCTGGGAAGACGCGATTCGTCGAGTACATGGCCTATATGCTCGGACGGCCGATTTCAAAAGTGTCATCGCGCACCGGCGAAGAGGCTGAGCATCGCATGCCGCTTATCACCGTCGCCTGCCACGAGGACCTCACAGCGAGCGACCTGGTCGGCCGCTACCTGCTCGACACGGACGGCACGCGCTGGGTCGATGGGCCGCTGACCCGCGCGGTAAAAGTTGGGGCGATTTGCTACCTGGACGAGGTCGTGGAAGCGCGCAAGGACACAACCGTCCTTATCCACCCATTGACCGACTACCGTCGGCTCCTGCCGATCGAAAAGCTCGGGCAGGTGGTTGAAGCCACCGACGGCTTCCTCTTGGTAATCTCCTACAACCCGGGCTATCAGAGCGCGCTCAAAGACCTCAAACATTCCACCCGGCAGAGGTTCATCGCCATAGAATTCGGATATCCTCCACGGGACCAGGAAGCCAAGATCATTGTCCACGAAGCCGGCTGCTCACAGGACGTTGCGATGGACCTCGCCAAGCTGGGCGAAAAGGTTCGCAACCTGCGTGAGCACGGTCTCGGCGAAGGTGTGAGCACCCGCCTGCTCGTCTACGCCGGACGCCTCATCGCCAACGGCGTGGCTCCGCGTCGAGCCTGCCAGGTAGCCGTCACCTGGGCGCTCACCGACGACCTTGAAGTCCAGCGCAGCATCGAAGAAGTGGTCACGAGCATCTTTGAGTAGTTCCGAGTCGTGGTAGTTCCGAGGCCCGAGTTCCGAGGCCCGAGTGAGAGTGGTTCCATGCCGGCAGTTGAGCGTTTTGAGGACCTTATTGCCTGGCAGAAGGCACGGGCACTGGCTGCCGCCGTCTATCTTGCTACGCGCGAAGACTCTTTTCGAAAGGACTTCGGGCTCGCATCGCAGATTCAGCGTTCGGCGGTGTCGGTGATGGCGAACATAGCTGAGGGCTTTGAACGCCGCCGGCGGACGGAGTTCTTCCGGTTCCTCGAGATTGCGAAAGGCTCCTGCGCTGAAGTCTCGTCGCATCTGTACGTCGCCTTCGACGTTGGTTACGTCGCCGAGTCGCAGTTTCTCTCCTTACTTGGGCAGGCTAGCGAGCTGCAACGCATCCTCGGCGGCCTGAAGGCCTCCGTCGCTCGTTCCGCAGATGCCGAACGAGGTGGCCCGCAAGCTCGGGCCTCGGGCCTCGGAACTCGGAACTCGTGAAGCTTGGCATTGTCTCCGACATCCACTGCAACATTGGTGGCCTTGAGCGGGCACTGGAGTTGATGGCG
>DATNET010000341.1:0-4859 GCA_035606745.1 Tepidiformaceae bacterium | reverse complement strand
TGGTCGTCCCGGTTCTTCGGGCCGTTCTCCCGAAAAGTGTTTCGGGCGTGCCACGCATCCTGTTCGCATCATCGTAGCTGTACACCGCCCGGTTGGTGTTCCAATCGGTAACGGTTGAGCGACAGTTCGCAGCATCGTGGTGGCACAACCGCCTCGCACCCGCGTCGCTCACCCGAACCACACCGACCCTCCGGCCGCCCGTATCGCGAGCACGCGCACGCCCGCCGCCACAGCCTTCCGGCCAACCGCGTCCCCTCCGATGAGCACGGCCTTTGCCCACACCTCCGCGCGCCATGCCTCCGCCGCCCAGCACGAAACCTGGTCGAACGGAGATTCGGCGGGCATTCCCGTGCGTGGGTCGATGAGGTGATGGGCGGTCGCGCCCGAGGCCGTGGTCCAGCGCCGCCTGCGCGTCGTGGAAGTGGCCAACGCGCCGGTCATTGCGCCCTCCCACGGAGGCGGTTCGCCCGGCCGCGGCTCGATCGCGGCGAGCCACCCCGCGCCACCGGTCGCGTCTTCGCTGCCACAACAGCGGAGGTCCCCGCCCGCGTTGATGAACGCGTCAGGATACTCGCGCGCGAGCAGACCGATGCCGAGGTCGACTGTCCAGCCCTTGATGATGCCGCCGAGGTCCATCTGTCCCGATCTCAAACGGACACCGCCATTTTCGAAGACCACGGCATCCCGCGGGTCGGGCAAGCTCGCCGGAGCAGGCTCGCCAGTGCCGTCGCCGATGTCCTCGAACGTCGCCGAGTAGCCGGCCTGGACGAGAGCCGGCAGCACCATTGGGTTGAAGATCGCGCCGGTAAAGCCGTGCGCATCAAGCGCCAGGTGGCACGCTTCGACAAAGAATGGCTCGCCGATCGTCTCGACATTATTGAGCGCAGACAGCAGGCTCGATGGGCGAAAGCGTGAAAATCGCTCCTCCTGCTGTTCGAACAGCAATCGCACCCCAAGGAACGACGCTACGGGCCGCACCGGCGCCTCGACGATAACATCGACATCCGTGTTCATCGCGCGGAACGTCTCGGAGAACTGCATAACGCAAGCCTACCGGGAATACATGAAACGCAGATTAGAGCGGCAGCCGGCCGCTGCGCACCGCCATCGTCACGGCTTCCGTCCGGCTGGCCGCGCCCAACTTGCCAAGGATCGCCCCGACGTGGAACTTCACCGTGTGTTCGCTAATCCCGAGCTGCAGGGCGATGCCTTTGTTGGGCAAGCCAGACGCGACGAGTGCCAGCACTTCCTGTTCACGCGCCGTCAGCGCCACGCCCATTTCGCTCAGCCCAACCGCTAAAGGCGAACCGTGCCGCCGACGCAGGTGCGCGATCGAGGGGTGCAGCACCACCAGTCCCTGCGCGACCGCCATCACGGCCGCACCTAGCTCATCCGCTGCCGCCGATTCGACGAGGTAGCCGCGCGGGCCATTCGCGCTTTCGAACGCCTCCGCGAGCGATTCGGGGCGCCGGGCGAGGAGCACCAGCGGGACGCCCGCACTCGCTTCTTCGATGCCGGCCACCGACTCTTCGCCATCTACCTGGGCCACGATCGCATCGACCGCGCCAAGGTCGACTTCCGCGTCGTCGGGGAGCGAAGCGGCTTCGCCGACCACCACGATGTCGTCGCGGTCGTGGAGCATCGCGCGAAGCCCGGCGCGCACCGAGTGATACGGCGAAACGACCAGCACCCTCAGGGGCGCCGGAAGCTTGTTGAGTTCCGTGGAAGTTTCGTCGATGGTCACGAGTCGTGGCTCCTCATCCATCCTAGCAAGGCGCGGAAGGGCGGTGCGCAGAAAGATCTGCGCACCGCCCCCGCGCGGGATTGAGCCTGCTTTACTCGCCGGCCAGGTAACTGGCGACGAAGTCGGCGATGGTGTTGGACGGTATGGCGACGCCCATCCCGCCCGCGACCATCGAATTGATCCCAACTACGCGTCCGCGCGAGTCTGCGAGCGGCCCGCCAGAGTTGCCCGGCGCGAGTTGGATATCGGCCCGAATGACGTTTGCCACGGGTACCGCGTCCTCCATCGCCGGCCCAACGCCAAACACGATGCCAGCCGTCACCGATCCGCGGATGCCCCATGGGTTGCCAATCGCGAACACCATTTCCCCCGCCCGGAGCTTGCTGGAATCGCCCACTGCCACAGGCGTGAGGACGGCTTCGACCCGAAGCGCTGCGAGGTCGTGTCCAGGGTCGCGTGCGACGATGCGGGCCGGCAACGCGCGGCCGTCGGGCAGAAGCACCTCTGCCTCATCACCCGGGACGACGTGGTTATTCGTGACGATCAGGCCGTCGCTGCGCCACGCCGTACCCGCGCCGCCACCCGCATGGCTGCGGACAGCGACGAGGCTCGCGCGAAGCCTGGTGGCTAGCTCATCGGTGGCTGTCGCCATGCTCTCCGCAACGCCCAACGGTGAGGGGTGAAGCGGTTCGCGTTCGGGCTGGGATGGCCGTTCAAGTACTTGTGTCATCGTGCTACCTACTTTCGTTCGCCGATCGTGACGGGCAGGTCGCGCGGCTCGCCGCCACGAAGGACCGTGAGCGTGACCAACTTGCCGACCTGTTCGGTGCCGAGCTGTCCCTGCAGCGAATCGGTGTCTGGCGTCGGCGCACCGCCGAACTTCACCAGGATGTCGCCGATGCCGAGCCCGCCAACTTCCGCCGGGCTCATGCTTTCCACCGAGACCACGAGCAGCCCGCTCGCCTGGCCTCCGAGCTTGGCCGCGAGTGCTTCCGGCAGCTGGACCGTCTGGCTGCTGATGCCGAGATAGGCCCGGCGAATGCGCCCCGCCGTCGCGAGGTCGCCGGCCACCACCGCCGCTGCCGCAACCGGGATGGTCAGCCCCGATCCTCGCCCAAGACGCGAGCTGTTCACGCCCACGACCCGGCCCTGGGCGTCGATCAGCGGTCCGCCGGAAAAGCCCGGATAGAAGGTCGTATCGGTACGGATGAACCCATCGACCGTCGTGCCGCGGAACGTCCGCCAGGGACCGCCAAATGCGCCGATCACGCCGAACGAGGCCATCGGACCTGCATCCGAAGGTCGTCCAAGCGCGAGCACGATGTTGCCTACTCGAGCGGAGCCTTCGGGCGCATGTTCCGCCGGTGTGAGCGTGCCGCCCGTTACACGCAGCAGTGCCAGATCGGACCCTGGATCCCGGCCAGCAATGGTGGCCTTCAACTTGTCGCCACTCGCGGTCACGATGGTGATGTCGTCTTCGCGTTCGACTACGTGGTCGCACGTGAGCACGGTGTCTGCCGACCAGGCGATGCCGCTGGCGGGAAAACGCTTGCGCGCACTCACGAGCACGGTGGAGGCGCCGGCGCGCTCAACGGCGGCGGCAAGGGCGTCGGAAAGGTCGGCGAGGACTGCCGAATCGGCCATGATGTGGAACTCCTGAAGTGATGCTTCGAGCATGCCACTCCCCGGCAGCCCCACGCGTCCGCCGTGTGGCTAGTCTTCGCACTAGCCGAATGGCCAGGTGCTTGCCGGGCGTGTGGTACCATGACTGACAATGGTCATACACAAGGATCAGAGGCTCCCATGAGTTCAGTCACCATTCGAGAACTGTCGCGCCGCACGAGCCGCGTGGTAGATGCAGTCCAGGAAACTGGCCGTCCGGCGTTCGTCACGAGAAATGGACGGCTCGTCGCCGCGGTCATTCCCGTTGACGAAGAGGCGCTTGAGGACTTTATCCTGTCTACCGCGCCGGACTTCCTCGATGCGATGCGCGAAGCCGACGAAGACTTGAAGGCGGGTGAGACGCGTTCGCTAACGGACGTGCTGAAGGAGATGGGGACCGTGGATGTCGGCTCCGGGAGCTGAGTCACCGGCCCATGTCGTAGTTTCTCGCCGGGCAATCAAAGACCTTCACCAGATCCGCGGCAAGTCGGAGCTCGGAGCAATCGCGCTCGCTCTGGAGGCCACTCTCGCAGCTGACCCGCTCCCGGCAAATGCGGATGTTAAAGTGCTGGCCGGCCATCCACCGTGGCTGCGAATGCGAGTCGGCACGTACCGCATCCTCTTTCGCCCGCTCACCGAGGCAGAACTTGCCGCAGCTGGAGTTGGCCGTCAGCGCATCGGCTACCTGGTCTCCAGGATCGTCCACCGAAGCGAACTTGATCTGGCCGTAAGCCGGCTCGGGTAGCGGTTGGCGTACATCAACCACCAGCTCCTGCGCGTATTTTGGCTAACTGTGATGGGTGCAGTTTGTCACACAGTTGTTGCGCATACGACGCTTCCAAAAACTCTGAACACGCTCTCTATCCGAGATGATCGTCAGAGATTGGAGGGTTCTCATGCCCGCACTAGGAATTAGCCTCATCCTCTTGGCCGTCGGTGCCATACTTGCGTTTGCCGTCTCTGCCACAGCAAGCGGCGTTGCCATTCCCACCATCGGCGTGATCCTCATGATCGTCGGCGCAATCGGTATCCTGATGTCGCTGCTCTTCATGATGAGCTTCTCGCCCTGGGGCACCCACGGCGACGTCGACCATGTAGACCGCGTCGACCACGTCCGCTAAACGCGACTTCCCTCAAACACCAACGAATCGATAACTCAGGGCCCGGCACTTGCCGGGCCCTCGGCACGTGTGCCGGGTTGTCTCCCCGGACAGAGAAGCTCAGCCCGCCCCTCCGTCCTGGCGTCCTTTGTGCTCCTTGGCGTTCTTGGCGTCCCGTCCCCTGCTGAGAGTCTCCTCAATTCCCCCGCGGACACGCGTAAACCACCGAAAACACCGTCGAATTTGGCCCCGGCGGGGGCAGGTTCGACGTGGGTGGCTGGTTCGTCACTCCCACCGCTCGGCTCGCAATCACACCCGTCTCGGCATCCACGAAGTCGGCCGTGAAGGTGTAC
>DATNET010000339.1:0-2880 GCA_035606745.1 Tepidiformaceae bacterium | reverse complement strand
CCCCGGTGCTGAACGAGCGGCGATAAAGGGTCCGGGCGACGGCGACCGTGCGGGCGGAAGCGGTGTCCAGGGATGGCCTACTTTTCGATTGGGACGCCGACCATGCTGCCCCATTCCGTCCACGAGCCGTCGTAGTTGCGCACGTCCGGATAGCCGAGCAGGTACTTCAGCACGAACCAGCTATGGCTGGAGCGCTCGCCGATACGGCAGTAAGCGATCGTCGGCTTATCCGCGGTCACGCCGGCCCCTTCGTACAATGCCTTCAACTCGTCCGCGGTCTTGAAGGTGCCATCTTCGGCTACCGCTTTGGACCATGGGATGCTGGCCGCGCCGGGGATATGGCCGCCGCGCTGGGCCGTCTCGGTCATCCCGGGAGGGGCGATAACTTCGCCCGAGAACTCGGCGGGGGAGCGGACGTCGACGAGGTTCGCCTTGCCGCCATCCAACACCTTCAGGACATCGACCTGCTTTGCGCGCAGTGCCGCTTCGTCGCGATTGGTGACGCGGTAGGTCGTCCGGGCAACCGCCGGCAGGTCGGTCGTGGTCTCGCGGTTCTCGACTTCGACCCATTTCTTGCGCCCGCCGTTCATCAGGCGGACATCCTTGTGGCCGTTGAGCTGGATCTGCCACAGGGCGAAGGCGGCGAACCAGTTGTTGTTGTCGCCGTAGAGGATGAGGGTGTCACTCGGCGTGATCCCGCTTGCAGACATCAACTCTTCGAACTGCTCCTTCGAAAGGATGTCGCGGCGGACGGAGTCGTTCAGCTGCGTCGTCCAGTTCCAGCCGATGGCACCCTTGATGTGTCCCTGGCCGTACGCTTCGGTATCGACATCCACTTCGATGAGTTTGACGCCGGGGTCTCCAAGGTGCTGAGCCACCCAATCCGTAGAGACGAGGAGGTCCGGGTGCGCGTATTCCGCCATTGCAAGTGTTCTCCTGAGGAAGCTGTAGGAGGCAATCTTCGTGTTGTCGAGCAAAGTTGTCAACAATACACCTGCACTACGGGGCACCTGAAACGCGGGCGCGTGCGATGGGTCGCACGGATGCACGGCGGCGCATGGCACACGCCCGGCGCGCGAGGAAGTCGGGGGTCACGGCTCGCGCCGCTGCCGATTCGTTAACCGTGCTCTGGTAGCGGAGCTTACTGCTTGGTAAACTCCGCGCGCCGGAGGTATGGCAGCTATGCATGAGTCGTTGCAAGAGCTTATCGCGCGCGAATGGTCCGACTGCGAAGAGGTCGAAGTCAAAGACTTCGCGATCATCGCGGGCGGATATTCACGAGAGACGTACCGTTTCGATGCCCACGTGAAGCGCGGTGGCAAGTGGGACGCGGTGCCTCTGATCCTGCGCAAGGACCCACCCGCCGCCGCGGCGATCCTCTTCACGAGCCGGCAGATGGAGCACGACCTGCTCAAGGCCGTGAGGCAGCACACGAACATTCCCGTTTCGGATAGTTACTTCGCGGTCATGGACGCCGGTGTCCTCGGGGAGCGGGCGATGGTGATCGAACGCGTCAAGGGCTGCGGCGAGCCGTCGCTGCTTTTCCACGGCGGGGCAAACGAGGACCAGGCGGAGTCGGTGGCCACGCACCTCTGCGAACTCATTGCCGAGCTCCACCTGACCGACATGAGCAAGCTCAACCCGGATGGCGCCCTCAACGACCCGCGCAACGAAGGCATCGACGTCTCTTCGTGGGAGCGCTACATGGACACGGCCACGGACTACTACGTGCGCAGCTATCGCAAGCTCGCGTTTTCGCCGCTGCCAACGTTCTACGACGGCTACCTGCACCTGCGTCGCAATCGCCCCAGGCCGACGAAGCTCGTGGTCACGCATGGCGACTTCAACCCTTCCAACTTTCTCTATGAGGACGGGCAGGTGACGGCGCTGATCGACTGGGAGAACGCGCATGTCGGCGACCCGCGCGAAGACCTTGGCTGGCTGATGCTGATGGACACGCTCAGCAACACGAACATCTTCGGATCGGTGAAGAAAGAAGGCGGCTTCATCCCCTACTACAACAAGCTGACGGGAGCCGATGTCACGCCCGAGGAGGTCGGCTACTTCAGCCTCTTCACGGCTGGCAACATCGGCGTGCCGGTAGGCTCGGCGGCGAAGCGCCGCTTCGACCGCGAGTGCGAAGAGCTCCAGCTCATGTACATGTCGCAGCCGTTTTCCGCCGCTTCGATGGTCTTCGCAACGCTACTTGGCTACCCACTGCCGACCGCGCCAGCGGAAGGCGCTGCTGCACCAGGGGGAAACTAGATGTACACAACGCCGAGCATCCAGGACATGGTCGAGGGCATCGTTGTCTCGCTGAACGCGGATATCCTGCCGGAGCTGCAATCGCAGAAGGCACAAACCTGCGCGATCATGATGCAAACGCTGTTGCAGTGCATCGCGCAGCTCGCGCCGGTGCAGCAACAGCTCATGGCGGCCGAGCACAACGAAATGACCGCCACGCTGCGGGATGTCGCGGCGATCGTCGGCGAAAGCGGCGGGCCGGAAGCTGAACGTATCCGCGAGCGTGCGCAGACGCTGGGTGCGCGCGCGGATACCGCGCCGATCCCAAGCTACGACGAGATAGCCACGGACCACCGTGAGCTGAGCCAGGGGTTGATTGAGACGCTCGACGACCTCGACGGCCTCATTCGCGGCGGCAACAGTACGGGCGAAGCGGCGCTCGCGCGGCTCCGTCAGCACCTCGGCCCGCGGACGATGCAGGAGTACGGGACGTTCGTGGTGGGGCAGGGCATGGCGGGCCGCGGGTAGGGGTGGTGGGCTGGCGGCTCAGTCAGGACGGCGAGCACAACGTACCGAGCATCTCGGCGAGATCGGGCGCGAAGATGGGCTGAAGGCAAAGCATCGGCTAATTACGAT
>DATNET010000323.1:0-7686 GCA_035606745.1 Tepidiformaceae bacterium | reverse complement strand
GACGCTAACTTCGTGTTCGCCCGAACGCCCCCCAAGGATGACGGCGACGCGTTGCTTCACCATCACCACGCCCCCACAAACGCGACTTCGCGCTCGAGCACGATGCCAAACTGGTCTTTCACGCGGCGCTCTGCTTCGTGGATGAGCCACGCAACATCGGCTGCACGGGCGTTGCCGTAATTCACGAAGAAGTTGCAGTGCTTGTCGCTGATCGCCGCTTCCCCACGTTCGGCGCCGCGCAGGCCGACGGCATCGATAAGTTTCCAGGCCGGCTGGTCCGGCGGGTTCTTGAATGTTGAACCGGCGTTTCGGCCCCGCGGCTGTGCTGTCAGCCGGTTCGCATCGTACGAAGCCGCCTGCGCCAGCAACGCGGCTGCATCGCCGTGCGCCAACTGGACTTCCGCTGCGAGGACCGTCTTTCCGTCGAACTGGCCGCGAGTGAAGACGCTGCCCCGATAAACCAAACCGAGCTCGGCCGCTTCGACCCAGTAGTCGCCGTCTCCGGCAGCGTGGAGATGCACACGTGTGAGGACATCGGCGAGGCAACCGCCGTAGGCGCCGGCGTTGTAGACCACGGCGCCGCCGAGCGTGCCGGGGATGCCGACCGCCCAGGAGAGTCCTTCCAGTCCGAGGCGGCACATCCTTCGGGCGAATGCGGCGAACGAGGTGCCGCTCTCCACGCGATACGACGTGCCGTTGCGATCGGCCTGCTCGTGCCGGGCGCGGTTATCGATGACCAATCCGCGGATGCCGGCGTCGGCAACGAGGATGTTGCTGCCGCTGCCCAGCACGAAGACCGGCGCCCCAGCTTCTTCGGCTGCGTTCGTGGCGCCAGCGAGCTCATCGGCGGAGCGCACGGTTACGAATACGTCTGCGGGTCCACCGACGCCAAACGTGGTGTGGCGGGACAGCGGTTCAGCTTCCCGGACGTCCCCGAATTTCGCTACGGCCGTTGCCAACCGTTCGCTGTCGGTCATTGCAACAGCTCCAGTATTTTCGGCCCGACTTCGATGACGTCGCCGGCGCCCATCGTGAAAATGACATCGCCGGGGTGCGCAAGGGCGACCGCCTGAGCGGCGGCGTCATCGAAGTCGGCGGCGTAGCGCGCCGAGACGCCGGTAATAGCCGCGGCAAGTTCACGGGCCCCGCGACCGGCGAGCGGCGTTTCACGCGCCGCGTACGTTTCGAGGATGATCAGCTCATCGACACCGTCCCAGCAGCTGATCCATTCGTCCCAGAGGTAGGCAATGCGGCTATACGTGTGTGGCTGGTGGACAATGAGGAGCCGGCGCTCGGGGAAGGCCGCGTGGGCGGTCGCGATCATGCCGCGCACTTCTGTGGGATGGTGGGCGTAGTCATCCATCACGAGGACGCCGCCGGCTTCGCCAACGCGTTCGAACCGCCGGTGCGCGCCCTTGATGCTCGCGAGCGCGGCCCGCAGTTGGTCGAACGTCACGCCTTCGTTCAGACACACTGCAGCGGCTGCGATAGCGTCGCGGATGAAGTGGTCTCCGGGGACGGGCACGGTGACCCGCCCGACGAGGCCCCCGCCGCGCAGGAGGTCGAATTCCGCGCGGCGGTCGCCTTTGTCGATCGCGCGGCCGAGCCAGAAGCGCGTGCCGTCGATCCCATAACTCTCGATGGCTATGGGCTCGTCTTCGACCTGTTCGCAGACGGCGCGTGCGCCGGCATCGTCCCAGCATGCGATGAGCCGGCCGCCGGGCTTTATTTTGCGGGCGAAGGTAGCGAATGCTTCGTGGTAGGCGGCATCCGTGCCGTAGTAGTCGAGGTGGTCTGGCTCAACGTTGGTGATCACGGCCACCGAGGGGCTGTATTCAAGAAACGCGCGCTTATATTCATCGGCTTCAACGACGCAGAGGTCGCCGTCGCCCCACGCGGCGTGGCCGCCAAGGTCGAGGCTCTCGCCGCCAAGCAGATACATTGGCTTGAGGCCCGCTTCGCGGAGGATGAATGCCACCAGGCTCGAAGTCGTGGTCTTTCCATGGGCCCCCGCGACAGCGATAACGCGTTTGCCTTCCATCAGCCGTGCAACCATCTCCGCGCGAAGGATGACGGGGATGCCGCGGCGCCTCGCCTCCGCAATTTCAGGATTGTCGTCGCTCGCGGCCGCGGTCGTGACGACGAGCGCAACATCGCCCACGTTTTCGGCGGCGTGGCCCTCAAAGAACGTCCCGCCGGCCGCCACCACTCTGTCGGTGAGGTGCGATGGACGCAGATCGCTTCCGCTCACCGCGACACCGCGTTCGAGTAGTAGAAGGCCGATGGCCGACATGTGGATGCCGCCGACGCCAATGAGATGGACGGGGCCCTGGATGTCGCTCATGTGCGCGCCACCTCCAGGATGAGCTGGGCGATCGCATCCGCGGCGCCGGGCCTGGCCATCGCGCGGCTGGCTGCGCGCATCCTTGCGAGGCGAGGCTCGTCGTTCAAAAGGTCGATGACACAATTTCCGAGCCCGCGGAGAGCGGCTTCTTCCATGACGATGGCCGCCCCGCCGGCCGCGAGCCAGTTGGCATTCGCCGCCTGGTGGCCCCCGGCGAAACCGCCCGGGACCAGGACTGCCGGGAGTGCCGCAGCCGGCAATTCTCCGAGCGTGCTCGCGCCTGCACGCATGACGCCCACATCGGCAGCAAGCATGACCGTTGGCAGGTCGTCCCGGAACGCGCTCACGTGATAGCGCTCCGCGAGTTCGGGTCCCAGGCCGGAGGAGAACCCCGCGGCGTCATCGAAGTCTGTCGCGCCGGTAATGTGGAAGACGATGCTTTCTTCGACGAGGTCGCGCAGCGCGCGAAAGACGGCCTCGTTTAGTGCATGGGCACCCTGGGTGGCGCCGGTGATAACTACAACTCGCTCAGAGGGTGGTATTCCGAGCGCCGCCCGAGCCTCGGCACGAGTCTGCGAAAAGAAGGCGCCGCGCACTGGATACCCCGTGATAGTCGTCTTTTTCGCCGGCAGGTGCGCGAGGGCGGCTTCGGTCGTGGTTGCGATTCGCGTCGCAAGGCGCCTTTCCGCCTTCACCGCCCAGCCGGGCACGACGTCCGGGAGGTAGACAACGAGCGGCCGGCGCCCGAGCCTCGCGGCGACGCTCCCCGGGAAGCTGCCATAGCCGCCGGTGCTGAACACCGCGTGGGGCGCGAATGCGCGCAGCTTGCGGCTGGCTGTCCAGGTGCCCATGGCGAGCGTAGCAAGGCCCCGAGCCACCCTGAGCGGGCCGCGGCCACGCACGGCCGCCGATGCTACCTGTTCGAAGGCAATGCCGTGCGATTCGACCTGCGCGCGTTCGCCGCGATTGTCTGGCCCGAAGAAGCACACGTCGAGGTCTCCGCTGCAGCGTGTGCGGAGCGCTTCGAGGACCGCCACCGCGGGCAGGATGTGGCCACCGGTGCCGCCACCGGTCAGCGCGATGCGCATCAATGCACCCTCCGCACAATGCGCCGGGAGTCGGCGTTGCCGCCGCTGGGGCCGCGATCGCCGGGCGGCGCGTAGCCGCCTCTATCCTCACCATAACGCGAGATGCTGATGAGCACGCCAACGGCGAGCATCACGGCGGCGAGCGAACTGCCGCCATAGCTGAGGAAGGGGAGCGGCACGCCGGTGAGCGGTATCACGCGGGTAATGCCGCCGATGTTGAGCAGCGCCTGGACGCTGATCCACGTCGTGATGCCCGTGGCGATAAGCCTCCCGAATTCGTCGCGTGAACGCCGTGCGATCTGAAAGCCGCGGACCATCAGCGTCATGTAGAGCAGCAAGACGGCGGATGCCGCCACGAGGCCCATCTCTTCGCCAATGATCGCGAAGACGCCATCGGTATGGCTCTCGGGAATGTAGAAGAACTTGGCCCGGCTGGCGCCGAGGCCGAGCCCGGTCACCCCACCGTTGCCCATCGCGATGAGCGTCTGAAGGGTCTGGAAGCCGTGGCCCAGCGGGTCGGCGCTGGCATTGAAGAAGGTGGTCAGGCGGTCGGCGCGATAGCCCGCCATCGTGGCCAGCAGTGCCATCGCGACGAAACCGGCAGCGAAGAGTGCGCCCATCTGCAGCACGGATGCACCGGCGACCCAGAACATCGTCACGGTGATCATGAGGATGATGAGGGTGGTGCCGAGGTTCGGTTCGAGCATGATCAGAGCACCGACCAGGCCGATGATGATCACGAACGGCATCAGGCCGTCTTCGAAGCTCCGGATGCTGTCGCCCTTGCCGCAAAGCCACGCGGACAGATACACGATCACGGTCAATTTCGCGAACTCGGCCGGTTGGATGCTGAGTTCGCCCTGCCCAAGCCACCGTCGCGCGCCGCCGCCATCGATGCCGACGACCAGCACGGCGATGAGCATCAGGATTGTTGCGCCCATGATTGGCACGGCCAGCCGCCGGTACTTCCGATAGTCCGTCTTGGCTGCGGCCACGAGCAGGAGCGCGCCAAAGGCGGCCCACACCGCCTGCCGCACGATGAAGTGGTTGGAATCTCCGAAATCTGCCAGCCCGATGACGAAGCTAGCGCTGTAGACAGCGACCAGCCCCGTGATCGTGAGCACGATCGTGAGGGCGATGAGTGCGTAGTCGGGGCGGCCGGGCGCCCAATCGGGAGTCCGTGATGCAGCAGCTATGACGGCACCTCCCCGTTAAACCCTGGAAGAGCGCGCACGAGCCGACGGAACGCTTCGCCGCGCACTTCGAAGCTTGGGTATGCGTCGAAACTGGTGCCTGCGGGTGCAAGCAGGACGACATCGCCGGGGACCGCGAACGCGGCCGCCGCGGCGACCGCCTCTTCCAGTGTGGAGACAATGCTCGTGGTCGGGACGGCACCGCGCAGCGCCTCATGGAAGAGTGGCCCCGCTTCCCCGAAGCAGATCACAGCCCGGCAGCGCCCGCGAGCAAGCTCCCGGAGCCCGTCTAGTGGGAGATTTTTGTCGCGGCCGCCGAGCAGCAGCACGACCGGTTCGGTGAACGATTCGAGGCCCGCCATCGTCCTTTCGGGGCTCGTGGCGATGCTGTCGTTGACCCACGTCACGCTGTCGCTGGTGCCGACGATTTCGAGGCGGTGGGCGACCCCGCGGAACGCCGCGACCGCACTGCGAACGGCCTCCGGTGCGATGCCAGCTTCGTTGCCGAGTGCGCATGCCATGACCACGTTGGCGACGTTGTGCCGGCCGCGCAGCCGGATCTGCTGGCGGCGTGCGATTTCAGCGACGTGGCCGTCGCGCCGGGCAACGATTCGGTCCCCGTCCAACCACACTGCGTCCCCCGCGGGCTCTTTCGCGATGCTTGTCCGTACGAGGCGGCCAGCGACCGACCCGGCGAGGGCGCTGCTGCTGTGGTCGTCGGCATTGAGAATGGCGATGTCGTCACGTGTTTGGTGGGTGAGGATGTTGCGCTTCAGGCCCACGTACTCATCCCAGCTGAACTGGTCGAGATGATTTGGTGTGACGTTGGTGATCGCGGCGATGTGCGGCGAGCGGTCGGTGTACTGCAATTGCGTGTGGCTGATCTCGAGGATGACCGTGGTTTCGGCGGTGATGTCGTCGAGCCGCCCGAGCAGCGCCTCTCCGAGGTTGCCGCCGACGACATAATCGAGTCCGCCCGCGGCGGCCATCGCACCAACGAGCGCTGTCGTCGTTGATTTCCCGCTGGAACCGGTGATGCCAACGGTTTTCCCGGGGCAGAGCTGCAGGAAGAGACGCATCTGGGAAGTCATGGGCACGCCGAGTGACCGCGCTCGGCCGAGCGCGGGGTTGCCGCGCAGGACGGATTGCGAGACAGCGACGAGGTCGAACCCCTCCGGGTCGAGCAGCGGCCTGCCACTGACGAGGTCCGTCACGCCGTCCGGGAGTGCGGCGCCGGCAGCCTGCAGTTGGGCGGCGCTGCGCGTGTCGCTCACGGTTACGGTTGCGCCGTGGCGAACCATGAATCGGGCGAGGTCGCGGCCTTCGATGCCGAGCGAGTACACGAGCACGCGCTTGCCCCGAAGCTCGTCCGGGTCGAATCCCAGTCCGTTGCCGTTCTGCGTTGCCATCAATCCGGCACCGCCAGGGCGAATGCCACGCCCAGCATGGCTGCGGCGATTGCGATCAGCCAAAACCGCGTGACTACCTGGGTCTCGGCCCAGCCACCCTCTTCGAAGTGGTTGTGTATGGGCGCACGGCGGAAGACGCGTTTCCCGCCGCTCAGTTTGAAGTAGCCGATCTGGATGACGTCACTGACGGCTTCTCCGACGAAGATGATGCCAATGAGCGGCAACAGCAGCCACTGCCCGGTCATCAGGGCAACGACGGCCAGGCTGGAGCCGAGCGCCAGCGCGCCCGTGTCGCCCATGATGACCATCGCGGGATGGGCGTTGTACCAGAGGAAGCCGAGGTTCGCGCCGGCGATGATGAACGCGAAGGTCGCGACGAATTCTTGTCCCTGGATGAAGGCGATGATGCCGTATGCGATGAAGGCGATGAGCGTCGTGCCGCCGGCGAGCGCGTCGAGGCCATCGCTGATGGCTACTGCGCTCGTCGTCCCGACGATGACGGCGATCGCAACGGGGATGTACCAGATGCCCAGCTGGTACTTTCCGGTCCACGGCACGTTGATGGATTGGACATCGATGAATTCGTACAGCGCGATCGCTGCGAGCAGGGCGAGGATCGTGATGAAGCTGATTTTGAAGCGCCACGAAAGGCCGGCCTGCTTGCGGTGTTGCAGCGTGCCGAGGTCATCGACGAAGCCGGCGGCGCCGGTGATCCCGATCATGGCGATAGGCAGAAGGATCGATTGGTGACGCCACCAATCGACCGCGATGGCCGTGACGATGACGGCCGGCACCCAGATGATGAATCCGCCGAACGTCGGAGTGCCGGTCTTCACCTGGTGGGACGCGGGCTGGTACTCGCTCGTGACCTTGCCCACGTTTTGGGAACGCAGGTAGCGCAGGATTGGCGTGCCGAGCACGACCGCTACGACGAAGGTGATGCAGCCGGAGATGAGCGCGTGGATCACTCGGCCACCCCCAGCTCGGGGAGGATGGTCTCGAATGCCTCGCCCCGCGAAGCCTTGACCAGCAAGGTGTCACCAGCGCGCAATTCGCGCGCGAGGTCCTCGGCGGCGGCTTCCTTCGTTTCGAACCAGCGAACGTCCCGGTGGCCGGCTTCTCGCGCTGCCGCTGCGAGGGCGAGGCAGACGGGCCCTACCGTTACGAGTACGTCGCACGAAGCTGCGGCAACTCGGCCCGCCTCGCGGTGTTCGGCTTCTTCAAAGTCGCCGAGTTCAGCCATGCGGCCCAGCAGTGCGAGCCGCCGCCCATCGAGCCTGCTCAGCATTTCGAGAGCGCCTCGCACCGAAGCTGGACTGGCGTTGTAGCGGTCGTCGATGAGTGTAATGTCACGGTCCAGATGAAGGACCCGCATTTGACCACTCGTTTGGGCCGTGCTGACTGCCGCGGCCGCATCTTCGAAGCGGAGTCCCAGCGCCATGCAGACGCCTAGTGCTGCCAATGCCGCGGGGACGACGTGCTCGCCGGGTAGCGGAGATTGGACATCGGCGGTCTGTTCACCGAAGTGCGCCCTGAAGGCTGTGCCGAATAATCCCCGGCTTTCGATCGCTTCGGCGCGGATGTCCGCCCGCTGGTTCCGTCCGAACGAGAGGACGTTGCAGCGAAGTCCGCTTATCCCGGCGGCCACTCGC
>DATNET010000309.1:0-3372 GCA_035606745.1 Tepidiformaceae bacterium | reverse complement strand
ACGGCCTCCTCGTGCGGGTCGCATATGGCGCGGCTGTTGTGGGCGTAGTGTCGCTTCCAGTGGGTGCCTCTATTCTCGGTGGCCCGGCCGGGGCTCAACAGAACGCGGTTGGCGGCTTCGTTGGCGTACCGGTCGCGGCCGCATTCGCCGAGGCTGGCCTGGGCATCATGCTCGGCCTGGGGATGGGCGGCTTCGCCGTCGCGACGCTGTTGATGTCGATTGCAGCCCATCGCAGCGCGCTGTTTCCGAAGTGGCTCGCTGTCCTCGGCGGCGCGCTTGGCGTCATCGGCCTCGCGTCCTACTTCTGGATCCCCGGGCTGGCGATCGTCCTCTGGGTGCTCGTCACGGGGGTCACGCTGGGGACGCATGCACAGTTGAGCGACGCGCCGGCGTCAGTGCTGGTGCCACAGACGGGCGGCGCCTAAAACAATCCTGCTCGCGCGATGAAGTTGCCCGGCACGCGCCGGGCAACTTCGTGCCCTTCGCCCCTGCGCGGAATAGTGCATCATATGATGCATATTGGCGCACCAATGTCGACGAAGGAGACGATCATGCGCACGACGGTGACACTCGACGAAAAGCTGCTAGAAGAGGCTGCGAGGGCGACGGGGATGACCGAACGCAGCGCACTTCTTCGGGCCGGGCTGATTGCGCTCATCGAACGCGAAAGCGCCCGCCGCCTTGCCCGGCTGGGAGGCACAGAGCGACAGCTTAGGCCGGTGCCGAGAAGGCGCGATCACGAAGCATGATTCTCGTCGACACCTCCGTGTGGATTGACCCATCTTCGAGCGGGTGAACCGGCACTCATTTCCGCGCTGGAAAGCGGCAGCGTGCTAACGCACGCGTTCGTAATTGGCGACGTTGCGTGCGGGAACATCAAAAATCGGCGAGAGGTGCTTCAGCTCCTCCACCGTTTACCAGCCGCGCCGGTGGCAACAGACATCGAGGCGCTCACATTCATCGAGGCGCAATCGCTCATGGGCCGCGGCATTGGCTACATCGATGTCCATCTGCTTGCCTCGGCCGCGCTCGCAGGCCATACCCGCGTCTGGACGCGCGACAAACGGCTGGCCGCCGTTGCGGGCGATCTCGACCTGGCGTACGCCGAGAGCCGATAACCGACGGTCAGGTCCGCTTTCGTTTGGCGAAAGCGACGGCGACCATCCAGGCCTTCCCGGACGCGCTCAACGCGACGCCGTAGCCAGGGCACGCCTTCGCGCGCTCGCCCTTTCGCCCTCTCGCTCCTTCGGACAGGCCGTCACCCTAGCTGCGCAACGAGCTCAGCGGGTTCTGTTTTCGCGCAGGTGAACATGGGCGTGTCCCGGAGCGTGTAGAGGCTGGCTTCGGTGTAGCGCAGGCGGCCGACCAGGTCGACGAACTCCTGGGGGTAGTCGGAATCGAACGAGACCACGAACTCCTGGTCGTCGATGCCGTAGCTATAGCTGGTGTTGATACGGACGCCCTTAAATGGCGTGGAGGCGTTGATGTGCTCGTCCATCATGCCCTGGCGCGCGTGCGGCGAGAGGTCGTACCACGCGCGCGTCTTCACGAACGGATACACGAACAGGTAGCGTCCCTGCCCGGGCAACAATTCCAGGCCACTGCCCGCCCCTTCGATGCGGTTCACATATTGTGAACGCTTCTGCAGCGAAAGCAGGCTGTACGGCGTGGTCAGGTAGCCGCCAAGCTGCGATGCATTGATTTCGGCCTGCATCGCCTGGAAGCAGCCGGGATCGTTGGAGATGCGCCACAGCATAAAATCGCAGTCGCCGCGCAAACCGACCAGTGAGTACGTGCGGAGGATCATGTCGTCAGCGGTGCCCCACCGCCGGAGCAGATCGAGGAACTCGCCTTTCACATCGGCGCGCTCTCGCGGCATCAGACGGCGAAACGCCGGGTCCACCTTGTAGAACGCATAGTTGAGGAACTGGCGCTGTCCACGGTCCGGCTCGCGCCCCGTGACCTGGCCACTGGGGTCGAGGTCGACGGAGGGCCCCCGCCGGGGAGCAGCGGTTGCGCGGGTCGGGTCTTCGGGGCTCGGGGCGCTGTGCGGGTGCGTCATCGCGTTGCCACCGTTGCCGCAGCAGCGGTCGTGGCCAGGCCGAAGCCATTCGAATCGAGGGCTTGCACGCGGTCGTAATCGGCCTGGCTGAGCGGCCGCGCGGATGGTGCAGCGACGAACTCTTCGAGCCCTTCAGTGTCGTAAATGTTCGGGATGACCGACGCCACGCTGGGCTCGTGGAGGACGAATTGGATGGCCGCCTGGCCGATCGTGCGGCCTTCTTCCAGGAAGCCGAGCTGGGCCACCTTCAACAGGCCGTCTTCGAGCCAGAGCTTACGCTTTTCGTTGGTCGTGACCCGCCAGTTGCGATGATCGCCGGGTTCGAAGACCGTGTCTTTCTTGACGCTCCCATCGAGCAGCCCCGAGGCGTGCGGGATCCGTACAAGCACGGAGACGCCGTGGTCGCGAGCGACAGGGAAGATCGGTGCTCCGATGCCCTGTTCGAGCAGGTTGTAGATGATCTGCGGCGGCGCATGGCGCTCGGCGACCGTGGCGATACCCTCATCCGCTTCCCGCAGGTCGAACGCGGGGCCAAGCGCCGTGCCGTACGAACGAATCAGCCCCTCGTCCTTCGCTTTTTCGAGTTCCGCGAACAGGTCGTCGCGGCGAATCGCGTCGACGCGTGGGTTGTGGAGCTGGTAGAGGTCGATGTGGTCCGTGCCGAGCCGCCGCAGCGAACCTTCAAGCGCCTTACGCATGTACGCCGGCGACCAATCCTGGGGGCGTTCTCGCTGGTCGGGGCTTTCCGGGTTCGAATAGATGTCGTAGCCAAACTTCGATCCGATCACGATCTGGTCGCGCACATCGCCAAGCGCTTCACGGAGGATGACTTCCGCGTCACCGCTGGTGTAGGTGTCGGCCGTATCGAAGAACGTGACGCCAAGGTCGAAGGCGCGGCGCAGCAGGGCGATGCCAACGTTGCGGTCCTTCACTCCCCACCACGTGGTGCCGACAGTCCAGACCCCAAAGCCGACGGCCGAGACCGTGAGCGGGGTGCCATTGATTTTGCGATATTCCATGAAGAGGTGGCTCCTTAATCAGGCGCGGCGGCGGGCGCCGCGCTCTGCATGCTCTGTGGATCGATGCCGCGGCTTTCGCACCATGCGCGGTACGCAATCGGTGAAACTTCCGAAGGCTTGATTTCGCTGCGGCCGCCCCAGAAGACGTTGGTGTAGCCGGCAATGATCCCGGCCTCAGCGAGGTGAGCATCGATCGCCGCTTTGTGAGCGAGGACGGTTTCCTTTTCCATGCCATGGGCGACCGCCATGACGTTCACGTTAGCGAACTCCGGCCCGCCTTCGCGCCAGTAC